>RFJA01000124.1 GCA_003695065.1 Alphaproteobacteria bacterium | reverse complement strand
TATCCACACCGAGAATTCATACAAATATACGGTTGACGAATTCCATAGCCTGGCGACCGCCGCCGGCTTCACGCCCGTTCGTTGCTGGTGCGATCCGGAACGCCTATTCAGCGTTCATTTTCTGGAGGTGTTGTAACAGCGGACCGGCTGCGGCGGCCGCGCTTTTCAGCGTGCCGATCGCGATCCCCGCCGCGGCGCCCGGCTCACCGCCAAGATCATCCGCACAAACCGGTAACAGGTCCAACCGCTCGACCAGTTCGGCTTCGACGCCATCACCGCGATGAGCCGCCAGACAATGGGCTGTATTGCCGGTACCGGCCTGCTCCAGGAGTGCACAGACAGTCAGGCATTCGATCCCGCCGAGAACAACCGGAATCCTCTGGGTTCGCGCCGCCATGATGACACCCGCAATGGCCGCCATGTCCCGGCTTCCCACACGCCGCAGAAGCTCGAACGGATCCGTGCCGGCAAGCCGGTGACAGGCGATGACCTGTTCCAGCCGCGTGTCGCCCGCCGCGCAAAAATGCGCGATCAAACGGTTTGCCATATCCGGATAGATCAGGCCAAGCACCGCCGCACTGGCAATGTCACCGCCCGAACCTGCGCGCGCCACAACCATCACATCGGGCCCGCCAGCGATCGCTTCCATTCCGAACGCCATGGCTCCGGCACATTCCCGCTCGTCCATCGCGGCACCACAGGTGATATCACCCGTCGGCACTTCAAGGGCGAGATCATAGGCATTGAGGCCCGCCCCGTGGACCAGGGCAAGCTGGCTCAATGGACGGCCGCCACCTGCCACGTCCGCCAGGAAATCCTGGGCCTGGCGCAGGGCGGGTTCATCCACCTCCGTGCCACCCGCGTTGACCAGCGAGATGTATACGGCCACCTGAATGCGGTTCAGCCGAAAATCGAGCCCGCGCCACCCGACCAGCCAGGCCGCAAGGTCCCCAAGACTGCCGAGCGGGGCGCATGCCCTGCGTGCCGCAGCCACTGCAGTTTCGTCGAAATCGGGAAAATGTCGTAGAACCGAACGCACATCATCGAAGGGTAGACCACTGATGCCAGCGTCCGGCAGTCGATCCCGCGCCATGGGGCACCTCTTGACTCCTGAACTCGTGCCCCCCGGTTATACGGGGCGCAAGAGATTATGCCAAGGACGCAGCAGCGTGGCTATCGACGCCGAGGGGGTCGGGATCCAGAACCTTGCCTTCGGTCAGGGCACCGTACCAGTCGAGCGCAGCGCGCAAGCGTACCACCTCGCCCACGACGATCAGCGCCGGCGGCTCCAACCGGGCCGCCGTGACATCGCGATGGGCGTTGGCAAGCGTGGTTTCCACAACCCGTTGTTCGGGGGTGGTCGCCTTGCAGATTACGGCGACGGGTTCTTGCGGCGAGCGACCGCCCTTGATCAGTCGGTCGGCGATCTGGTCGATCCGGCTCATGGCCATGAAGATCACCAGGGCCGCGCCGCTTCGCGCAAGCCCATCCCAGTCGATATCCTCGGCGATACCGCCGCCAACACCATACCCCGTCAGAAAAGTGACCGAAGAATTGGTATAGCGATCAGTGGTGGGTATCCCGGCGTAGGCAAGTGCGCCGACGCCAGAAGAAATCCCCGGAATGATGCGGAACGGGATTCCCGCCGCGACCAGGCTTCGCGCCTCCTCCCCGCCACGCCCGAACACCAGCGGATCCCCGCCTTTGAGCCGGAGAACCCTCTTCCCCTCGCGGGCCAGCGTCACCAGAAGGGCGGAGATGTCACGCTGTTTGGGTGACGGCTTGCCCCCCCGCTTGCCAGCATGGCGCAGCACCGCGCCGGGGCGCACCAGGCTCAGGACCTCCGGGCTGACCAGGGCGTCATGAACGACCACATCGGCCTGCCTCAGTCCGTTGAGCGCATGCAGGGACAACAACCCCGGATCACCGGGGCCTGCACCGGCCAGCCACACCCAGCCGGGTTCAAAAATGGGCAAGTCCAGTTCCATTTTTACAGTATACTCATGTACTATATAAAATATATCAAAATCATATCGTATTTTATTGTCACTGTCGAGCACCCATGGGCCGATCAGTCGCCAGTTACGAAATTTTATGTTTTGCTTTATAACGTGCGCGAGAAAGAGACGCCTCTTTGCCCCCAATTGACGCATTCCAGGGAACCTTTATGGACCAAAATCTGATACACCCCGTCATTCTGTCCGGCGGCGTCGGGAGCCGTCTGTGGCCACTGTCGCGGGCGCTCTATCCCAAACAGCTCCTGCCGCTGGTTTCGGATCGCACCATGATTCAGGAAACCGCACGCCGGGTCGCCGCGCCGGAGCGGTTTGCCCGTCCGGTGGTGGTAGCCAACGAAGAACACCGCTTCATCATCGCCGAACAGCTGCGTGAAGCGGCGATCGTGGTCGAGACTATCCTGCTCGAACCGGTTGGGCGCAACACCGCGCCAGCGGTGGCGCTTGCGGCGCTTTTTCTGTTGGACCGCGGCCAGGATCCGTTGATGCTGGTCATGCCTTCCGATCATGTGATCCGCGACAATTCGGCCTTCTGCGCGGCCGTCGATCGGGCACGGGAAGCGGCGCGATCGGGAATGTTGGTGACTTTCGGGGTGACCCCCGACCGGCCGGAGACCGGATACGGCTACATCGAGCGCGGTGCCGAACTCGCGGTTGACGGCGTCCATGATGTTTCTGCCTTCGTGGAAAAGCCCAACGCCGAGACCGCCGCGCGCTATCTGGAGACCGGCCGGTTCCTGTGGAACGCCGGTATATTCATGTTCTCGGCCCGCACCTATCTCGACGTTCTGGGTCGCCACGCCCCCGAAATACTGGACGCGTGCAAAGCTGCCATGGCCGACTGTGTGGCCGATCTCGATTTTCATCGCCCCGACCGCGAGGCCTTCATGGCCTGCCCATCCGAGTCGATCGACTATGCGGTCATGGAGAAGACCGATCGGGCGGCTGTGGTGCCGGTGGACATGGGATGGAGCGATGTGGGGTCATGGGCAGCCCTGTGGGAGCTTGCTGACAAGGACCCGTCGGGTAACGCGATCAAGGGTGACGTGATTGCGCTTGATACACATGATTCGCTGGTGCGAAGCGAAGGACCGGCGGTCGCCACAGTGGGTGTTGACAATCTGGTGGTGGTGGCCACCGATGACGCGGTGCTGGTGGCCAATAAGGACAAGGTGCAGAACGTCAAGCAGGTGGTCGATGCCTTTGCCCGCTCCAATCGCAGCGAGCATATGAGTCATACGGTGGTGTACCGCCCCTGGGGATCATACCAGACTGCCGATGCGGGCGAGCGGTTCCAGGTCAAAAGGCTGGTGGTCAAACCGGGCGAGCAGCTCTCGCTTCAGAAGCACCTGCACCGGGCGGAACACTGGGTGGTCGTAAAGGGGACCGCCAAGGTCACCCGCGGCGACGAGACCTTCATCCTCCACGAAAACGAGTCCACCTATATCCCGATCGGCGAGGTTCATCGGCTGGAAAATCCCGGGAAGATTCCGTTATATATTGTGGAAGTTCAGTCCGGCGCCTATTTGGGTGAGGACGATATCGTCAGATTTGACGACACCTACGGTCGAAGCTGAAACCAATCTGAGGTTGAACGAAGACCATAGCCGTACATTTTTTTGATTGGATATGCTACAATCGAACTGGTTTCAAAACAGGCACCCCAATGGTTTATGGTGAAGCGTTTCCGTCAACCCGCTCTTAACCCTTTAAGTATACGGTGAATTCGGAAAATCCGGCTTGACAGCGGGGTGTTGGCCGATGTGTGCCGGCGTTACCCTGATTCCTCGAACGTGCAGCGGGAAGGCGGACATTCGGCCGGGAGCGGCTGGGAGCTTCAGGAGACGGAGATGAAATCGCAGCGTTTGGTCATCGCAGGCATAATCGCCCTGGTATTTGCTGTGCTTGGCCTGTATCTGGTGATGGGCGGCGAGCGGGGTGCCTATCAAAATGCCAGCAACCAGCCAAGCTGGAACAGTTTCTACATTCCCGGTACCAATCCCGAGCATGATGGTGACGAAACGGCTGTTTCCGTCTCCACCGAGGAGCAAGAGGCGACTGCCGGCTCGGGGCTCACCCTTCGTGCCGATCAGACCGATTCCGTCACCTTTAGCAACGTTACCCTTGAGGATGCGGTCCGCGGCGCCATTGTCGGGGATTACTATGGACTGGCGGCGCTCCGCTCGTACTTCGATGCGGCGCTGGGCGACGTCCATGCGGTGGAGCGGCTGGCTGAAAAAATCATGGACGCCCTGGAAGGCAGCAACATCCGCAATGACTATCAGGCGATGGCGGACGCAACCCGCCGCCTAACGGATGCTGTCGCCGAAGCGCTTTCCAGTGGCTATATCCTGCCGTACGAACTGGCCGTTGAGGAAGGATTGCCGCGTCATGCGCGCGGGTGGGATTTTGGCGCGCAGAGCCGTGCTGCGCCCAGGGGCTTCGTAAAGATTTCCGCCTCCAGCGCCGAGGTAAAGGGAAAATCCGTTCAGGTCTTTGAACTGGATGCCGCTCAACCCCTGTTCGGGGACGGGCTGGCCGGGGTCGAAGGCTTTGCAGCCCCGCTCGCCGATGGTCTCTATCGGGTGTACCTGTTGTCAGGGCGCCGGGCGGATGGCCGCAATCCCACCTATCCGTTTGGTGATGGGGTTCGCACCAACGGCCGGTCGATCCGCATTGTCGACGCGGCACAAACCTTCGCCGGTGCGGAAATTCGCTTTACTACTGAAGAGGTGGTGACCTTTGCGCCACCAAGCGCGCTAGAATCGGGTGCGTTCACGCCGCGACAGATCAATTACGGTCCCGACGGCGACGAAGCGGGACTGGTCCTTGCCACCCGCGCACTTGTCCTCGAAGGGACCTTTCTTCTGGAATTCGACATACCTGAAGGCGCCGAGACCTATATCGTCGGGATCGTCATAGAGCAAACCGACCTTGGCGATTTCGAGGAAGACCTGGAACAGCAGATAGCGGCACTGCTGGCCGGTACGGAGCCGGCAAGCGGAACCGGTGATGGCGTCCCCTCCGCAGAAGATGATCGCTCTTCATTCACCGTAGCGTTTCTGCCGCCCGACACAAGTCCGCAAGCAGGACGGAAGGTACCTGGCTTCAGAGGTGGTCCCGGCGGCGGATTCCGGAGCTTCAACAATAGTTCCGGTGGCGGTGGATTTGGTGGCAGTTCCGGTGGTGGCACCCCCGGTGGTGATTCCGGATCGACAACATCCGGGGGCGGCGGGTCATCCACGTCCGGCGGTGGCATTGGCGGCGGGCCATCCGGAGGCAGCTCCTCGGGCGGTGGCTCTTCGGGCGGCAGCTCCTCGGGTGGCAGTTCAACATCGAGCGGAGGGAACTCCTCCACAGGTGGTGACAGCTCCAGTGGAGGTGATCTGAATTCACAAGATGACGACATCGGCGGTGGCTCCTCCACCTCCGGCGGTGATGGATCTTCCACCTCTGGTGGTGGCTCTTCCACCTCTGGCGGCGATGGATCGTCCTCCTCTGGCGGTGGCTCCTCCACGTCCGGTGGTGATGGATCGTCCACCTCGGGTGGCGATGGATCGTCCTCCTCTGG
>RFJA01000123.1 GCA_003695065.1 Alphaproteobacteria bacterium | reverse complement strand
CGATATCCTGTTCGAGCCGCTGAAGATTGGCCCTGTCACTGCGCCAAATCGGTTTGTGATGATGCCCTATGCCAACGGACATTCTTACCTGATGCCCAATGGTGCCATAGGCATCCGCGAAATGCGCGCGGAAGGGGGCTGGGGCATCATCGGCATGCAGTTGTCAGAGATCGACCCGACCTCAGACCTTTCCGGTTTGCCGTATGAGCGACTTTGGGATGACGGTGACGTAAAGGTACACGCACGATCCGTCGAGCGCATCCACACCTATGGCGCACTGGCGTCTATCGAACTGGCCCACACAGGCATCCGCTCACGCGGAATCGAGAACGGGTATCCTGTCATGGGCCCTTCCTCGCTCCCGACGCTGAAACCGGACATGCCCTACAACGCCAAGGCGATGGACAAGTCAGACATCAAGCGTCTGCGTGCATCGTTCAGATCCGCCATCAGCCGGGCGAAACAGGCAGGTTATGACATAGCTTATGTCTATGCCAGTCACGATGCCTCGATCCTGTGGCATTTTCTATCCCCGGCCTACAACCACAGAACAGATGAGTATGGTGGCAGCTTTGAAAACCGCCTGCGATTGCTGCGGGAGGTTCTGGAAGAAGCACAGGACGAGGCCGCAGGCGAGATGGCGATCGCGCTGCGCCTTGCGGTGCACGAAGCCTCTGGACCCAAACGCATCAGCTTTGATGGCGAAGGCCGCGACGTTGTCGAGGCGCTTGCCGAGCTTCCCGACCTCTGGGACGTTAATATCTCGGGCTGGAGTGCGGACAGCCAGACCGCGCGCTATGCCAGACAAGGCTATCAGGAAGAGTTCACCAGCTTTGTCAAACAGGTGACGAGCAAACCCGTGCTTGGGGTTGGACGTTTTACCTCGCCCGACGTGATGGTCAGCCAGATCAAACGCGGGGTTCTCGACTTGATCGGATCGGCGCGTGCTTCGATTGCCGACCCGTTCCTACCTAACAAAATCCGAGAAGGCCGGATCGAAGATATCCGCGAGTGTATTGGCTGCAATGTGTGTGTCTCGGTCGAATTGTCGGGTGTTCAGGTGCGCTGCACACAAAACCCGACCATGTCTGAGGAATGGCGGCGGGGCTGGCACCCCGAAAAGGTGCCCGTAGCCGCCAGCCCGGAAACGGTCCTGATTGTCGGAGGCGGGCCTGCCGGGCTGGAAGCCGCTCTAACGCTGGCCCGCGCAGGCCACGACGTCACGGTGGCCGAAAAGGCCGAAGAAATGGGTGGTCGCAGCATACGTGAAGCGACCATCAAGGGATTGGCCTCGTGGGCGCGGGTGCGCGACTACAGGCTATATCAGCTAAAGCAGATGGGAAACGTACATCTCTATGTGGGAAGCGAACTGGACGCAGACGCCATTGCCGAATTCGAGGCGGATCATCTGCTTCTGGCGACAGGATCGCGCTGGCTTGATGATGGTCGCGGGCGCTCCAACCTCGCCCCGATTGCCGGCTTCAAGGGTGCTGCGCTAACCCCGGATGATATTATGGACGGCGCGGAACTTACCGGTGCGGTCGTGATTTATGATGACGATCACTATTACATGGCTAACGCCTTGGCGGTTGATCTAGCCGAAAAAGGCCACGAAGTGCATATCGTCACGCCGTTGCCATCTCTGGCGGGTTGGATGGGCAATACGCTTGAGCAACCAAGAGTGCTCGGAGAGCTGATGGCAGCGGGGGTCAAAATGTACCCCAACACCACCGCCACCGGCTGGAGTGGCGGGGCGCTCAATGTTGTCCGGTCCGATACCGGCGAGCGCTTGCCCGACATCAACGCTGCAACGCTCGTCGCTGTTACAAATCGCCTTCCTGATACCGGCCTTTCCGATGCTTTGACGGCAAAAGGAATCGCGCATCGCACCATTGGTGATGCCGAAGTGCCCGGCACCATTCAGGCAGCGGTCTACTCCGGACACCGCCACGCCCGCGAACTGCTGGGCAACGAACCCGACGATCGAATCTTCAAACGAGAGCGCCCGACGCTCTTTCCCTGAAAACAAATCGGATATTCATCATGGAAGCCAAGAAAACGCCCCTCTATCACACGTTCATCGCGCGCGGCGCAAACGTACGAAATGCCGGAGGCTACTTTGCCCCTATAGCATTTAGCGACCCGAAGACCGAACATCTGACAACTCGTGAAAAAGCCGGGCTGTTCGAGATCTTCGGTCAATTCCTGGTCGAGGTTTCGGGCCGCGATGCCGAGCGACTGATCAATGAAACCCATGTTGCGGATGTGACCAAGCTGCATGACATGAAGGGAACCTATTGTGGGATCCTGAATGACAAGGGTGGCTTTCTGGACGACGTCATTACCTGGCGCGTGAACGCGCGCAAATTCTGGGTTTGTCCCGCGCCGCATAGGGTTGATGTAATCGTCAGCCACCTGAAAGAAACAGGCAAGGGCATGGAGGTCAATGTCGTCTCTTTGGGCTATCGCTATACCTCTCTGTCGATCCAGGGGCCGCAATCGCGCGCATGCCTTCAGGAAATGACGGATGCCGATCTGTCCAATGATGCGCTGAAGCCCTTTGAGATCGTCGAGACCTCGCTGAGCGGGGTTGATGACGTCATCATCTCGCGCACCGGGTTTACCGGCGAACTGGGCTACGAATTGTTCATCCCGACCCAGAATGCTGAAGATCTCTATGCGGCCATCCTTGAACAGGGTGCCGACAAGGGCCTGGTGCCCTGCGGTGTTGCCGCCATGGTCTCGTTGCGGATCGAAAAACGCTATCCGATCTTTGGCCGTGACATTACCGAAGCCAACAACCCCGTCGAAGCCGGTCTGGGT
>RFJA01000122.1 GCA_003695065.1 Alphaproteobacteria bacterium | reverse complement strand
GCTGTATTTTCTCGCTCCTTTCGGTCCAAAGACCGGGGCAGGCACATCCTGATGACGGACTCTCATATCAACCGAAGGAGCCTACGGGGAGCAGGTCACTCCAACCGGCCAAGCTTCAACAGTGTAAACAAGGTTGTGGTCATGGTGCTGCCTCGATCTGGTGCCGACGCTGCATTTCTGCCTCAGAACCGAGCCTTGACCGGGCGCCTTTGAACCATTTCACGAGGTCATAAACATCGAAGGCCAGACAGACAGTCACAAACCCCAGCAGCACCAACACATAGATGTAGAGAGCGCCATCATTTTCGAGGGAAAGCTGCGACCCGAATGAACGACCCAGAAGACGGCCAGTAAGATAAATGACCAGCGGGATCCATGCGATCAGGTGACCAATACCAAGAAGACGCGTCAACCCACGTTGCACAATCATAATGGCGAGCAGCATTGGCATGGTCGCGAGGTAGGCGATGAGGATGATTTTGGCGATGTCCGCCGGCCAGAAAAAGAAGGCCGCCAGGAAGGCGCCATTTAGCGCGAATAACCAGTATTTCACCCAGGTCTTGATCCCCAGCCAGGATTTCCCAAGGGCCGCTAATCGCGACAGGTCGGTCGGCAGATAATCCGGGTGTTCTGGTCTTTTCTCTAAAACCAAAGGCGGTAGTCCTGTATCGTTTGCCTCGGCGTGCGTCCAAAGTTGGGCCAAGCCTATGTTTGCAACCAGCAAGGCAACAACCAGCGCAGCTATAGCGCCGGAACTCGTTGTGATCAGCCCTGGCACAATGAGAAGAACGAGCGAGGCCAGAAACCAAAGCAGATCACCGATTGAGAAGTAGTAGACCTCGAGACGATAAATCGAGCGGCGAACCGACGCCCAAATCAAATGTGCGCTGTGCAGGATCAGCAAAGCGCCAACCACGTGTAGCCAGACTTCAGGGAGGCTCCCGAGAAACTGGCTCGTGGCCTCGGTAGCGATGACAAAGAGTAAGCCAAACAGCGCAAGTCGCAGCGTTCAGCCGTAACGCGAAGCGCAGCGACTGCATAATTGACGAATCCCATTAGTAAACCTAGTTTACATAATACTCTCGCAACGATATATGTCAACTGGGTTTACAAAAATGGTGACCGATATTGATGTGAAACTGCAGCCGCTTGGACAAGCCTTGATTCAGGCGCACCAGTGGCTCTCCGCAAGCTTGTTGAATTTGATGCATGAGCGCGGTCATCGGGAACTGACGAGAACTCATCTCACCTTCTTCAACAGTCTGAACTGCGGGATGACCCATGCTTCGGATGTGGCAAGGCGTATGGGTATTACCCGCCAGGCCGTCTACAAGGTGACCAAGGAGCTTCAGAAACTTGGCATACTGGAACTGGTTGATGATCCCGAAGACGGCCGTCAGAAAATCATTTCAATGACGAAGCGCGGAGAGCGCATAGCCCTTGATGCGCGGGAATGTCTCGACTTGATAGAAGCGCAACTTGCGGGCCAGATCGGGCGACGAAATCTCGAGATACTGAAAACCGTCCTCGCTAAGGACTGGGGCCCAGTCATTGAAGGCGATTGCTCAGAGCCCGGCCCGAAAGCAGTTGAGTGATTTCAGTCGGTTGTGATTCGGTGGTTGTGTGAAGCAATCATCGGAGGCACAACATGTGGACCGAAATCACTCGTCCCAAGTATGAGCGCGCGGGCCTGCGCTATGCAAAGTGTCCTCTTAAGCTTCTTGGCTTGCGAATAGGTTGATGGTTTCGATGGATCTGCGCCCCCGGTTTCGGTATCCGAGATGGGATCTTTCGGTGTTGTAGTGAACGAGCCATTTGTCGAGGTCGGCCTGTAGGGCCGTAATGAAGCTGCAGTACGGCAATACGGATGCGGACGACACCGGGCTTCCAGCGAAGATTGCGCGCACGGGGTTTTGCCGGACGGTGGTGGTGAACAACGAGGCGGCGCAGGAGGCGCCGATCCAGATTGCCACCCTTTTAACGAGGTAAACCTACTTGCATCCGCGCTGTAATTCAGAAAACGCTTAAAGCGAGGTCGGTTTGCGGTTGGACATGGACGCGGTGGCGATGAGGCCAGTGGTGAGATTGGACGCCCAGAAACGTCCGGCGAGTGTCAGCCTAGCTCTACCGTTCTCGACTTCGAGGAGGCCGGCGTCCCGCCACTGAGCAAGCAGCGGAGCGGCGGCTGTCTCGACATCCACTCCATGATTTGCGGCTATTCGCCGCAGATCGAGGTGACCGACCTCCAGTCCGCCGGCGATGGCCTTCGCCGCCGGCCCAAAATCCGGCAAGACCGATAGCGATTGGATGGGTTTCTCGCCGGACGCCGTGCGTGCCATGTATCGCGGCAAATAGGGTTCGATGCAGTACGAATGCCCCGCGAGGTAGCCGCCGGCGCAGGAACCATATGCCAGGCATTGCGCGCCTTGCTTGACCAGAAGGTTGTAAAGGTTGCGTTCCCGCGTGGTGCCGGCCCAATGACTATTGGAGAGCTGTCGCCAGCCAGCGTCAGCGAGAACCGCCGCCCCACGGGCATATTTCTGCGCGCGGTCCGGCATCGGCGGCAGAGGCGGCGACACGTTCCGCTGAATGGCGATGTCCAAAGGACTTTCCGGAACCAGGTTGAGGCAGTAGAGATCGACGCCATCGATGCCAAGGTCTATGCAAGTGCGAACGTCGTCCTCCCAAAGGTTCATCGACTGGTTGGGGAACCCGTATATCAGATCACACACGATTGCGGCCCGATCCAGGTCCCGAAGCATTTGCAGGTGGGAGATGACCTCTCTTCGAGACGCAGGACGCCCATGTTTGCGCCGAAGCGCCGTGTCGAAGCTTTGGACGCCAATCGAGAACCGGTTGGCGCCTGCCTCTACACAGGCAACGGCCTTTTCGCGGGGGAAATGCCTGACACGCCCCTCGACCGTGATTTCGCAGTCGGGGGCAAGCGGGAGAATTTCGCGAACTTTCGCGATCAAGCCAAAGAGTTCCTCCGGCGAAAGAAGCGACGGGGTACCGCCTCCGAAAAAGACGGCATGGATTGGCCCGCTTTGAGCGGCAACAGAGTCCGCATCAAGCTCAAGCTCGTTGATCAGGCATTCGACGTAAGCCGAGATCGTGCCGGCGTCCGAGCGGTTTCTATAGAAGCCGCAGAATGAACAACGCGACGTGCAGAAGGGAATGTGAAGATAGGCGACCGTCTTGCCGCTTCGCTGTTTGCTCCGGAGGCTCCTCCAGACATCCTGCACTTTTTCTGGAGGGACCGGCCGCGCGTCGCCACGATGGACCATGGGTAAGCGGCGGGCAAACGCGTGCCCTAGTGGGTCCGGCGTTTTCGCGGCGAAAAATCTCTCAAGTGAGACATTTGTGCTCATTTCGAACTCATTGGGTCGGTCATCCTTTTTGACCATGACAGGCGGTCCCATTGATCGGCCTTTGCACAGCGAATCCGCACCTTACCGGAGGAAAAACTGCACCGGGACGACAAGTTCGACCCAGCTTTCGTGCATCTCGGGCGGCATCATCGGCAACGGCTGCGCCCGCTGGATCATCTCCCGTACCGCCTCGTCGAGAACCTGAAAACCCGAGCTTTTCTCGATGCCAAAGTCGCTCACCTCGCCTGTACGGGTGACGACAAAGCGCAGGAGGACTACGCCTTGCTCGTTGCGCAGCTTGGCGCGACGCGGGTAACGCTTGTGTTTCTCCAGCCAAGCTCGGAGCTGCGTGTAGTAATCGGCGGCTGCTCCCGGCCGGCCGCCACCAAGGGTATGGTTGCCGCTGCCCGTGTCCTTTCGCGCCTCCGTTCCCGATCTACCGCCGGCACCGGCCACCGACGGCGCCAATGCGGTTACCTGTTCCATGGTTAGCTGATCCGTTTTCATCGCAGCCGATTCAGATGGTTGGTGTTCCATCTCCGTGGGCTTTGGCACCGGCGCCGGCTTCGTCCGAACGAGAGTGGAGGTCGGCGGCATGGGCGGCTTCGGCTTCCGTCTCGGCGGTGGCGGAGCGGCGAACACACGCGCCGTAATCTCTTCGACCGGCTTGGCAGAGACGAGCTCCGTGCGTG
>RFJA01000121.1 GCA_003695065.1 Alphaproteobacteria bacterium | reverse complement strand
GTCCGAGCCTTCAAATCGCTCGAGCATGAACTCCTCGCACTTCTTGAGGGCGCGCCGGCGGAAGGGATGAATGCCGGCCTGAGCCCAAAGCTCGGCGAACTTGTGCAGCTTGTCGAGCCGGAGGAAAAAATTGCGCCAGGTAAAGAACTCCGGGTCGCGCGGCAACTGACAGTCGCGCTCATGGTAGCCTTCGGCGTACAACTCATCGAGGTTTACGCCGCATGGACGGGTGGGTTTGAAGTGGTTGATGATCGCCAACGGCACGAGCATGGCCCGGCTCCAGTTGCTCATCTCCCAGAAGTTGACGTGAAACCACTTGCCGATCAGCAGCACTTCGCAGGGGATGGTGGGAACGTATTTCCACTCCCACAATCCCAACAGCGCGAGGTAGAGCTTGGAAAAGGTGTTCATGCGCGGCGGGCCGCCCAGGTGGCGCGCCATTTCGCGGGCCTTGAGCATACGCGGATCCTTGGGATCGATTCCCGCCAACTTCAACGCCAGGTAGGCCTTGATGGTGGCATTCACCTCGGCCGGGCCGCCGTGGTAGATGTTCCAGCCCCCGTCTTCGAGTTGCTTTTCAAAGATATGGTTGACCGCCCGCCGTTGCCATTGTTCGTCCACGTCACCGGCCCAGTGGTGATAGGCCACCATGTCGGCCACCAGCGTCACATCCACGAACAGCTCGCCCACCCAATGGCCTTCGGGCTTGCGGATAGACATGAGGTAGTCCTGCGACTTCTTCGTGGCCTTTTCCACCTCGGCGGCGAAATCTTTTTTCGTTTCCACTTGTACAGGCCGGTCCGCGCTGACGCGCGCAGCGGTTTTTGGTTGATTCTCTCGAACAGCCATGGCGGCCCATTATTTCCGAAGAGAGAGAGATGCGCAAAGCTAAACAGGTGCGCGGCCCTGCTGAATTCAGGGCAGAATCACCGATCGACCTCGCCCATCACAATGTCCACGCTGCCAAGAATCACGACTACATCGGCCACCTTGGCGCCGAGGCACATGTCTTCGAGGACGGTAAGGTTGATCAACGAAGGGGGGCGGACGCGGTAACGGTAAGGCTTGGGGGAACCGTCGGATATCACGTAAAAGCCCAGCTCGCCCTTGGGGCTCTCGATCCGCCCGTAGGCCTCGCCGGGTTTGGGCCGGAAGCCGCGGATCTTTGCCTTGGGATCGATAATCGGGCCTTCCGGAATATCCTTGAGCGCCTGTTGGAGGATCTTCAGCGATTCGCGCATCTCCAGCAGTCGGATCATATATCTGTCATACACGTCTCCGTGATTGCCCAGCGGCACGCGGAACTGGAAGCGATCGTAAATCCCGTATCGGTCCACCTTGCGCAGGTCGTAGTTTACGCCGCTGGCCCGGAGCATGGGACCGCTGATGCCGGCGTTGACCGCCAACTCGGGCGACAGGCGCCCGACGCCCTGCGTGCGGGCCATCAGAATTTCGTTAGTGGACAGCAGCGCGTCGTATTCGTCGAGGAAACGGGGAAACTCATCCACCACTTTCCGCGTCTGTTCCAGCCAGCCGGCGGGCAGATCGCAGCGGCATCCGCCGAAGCGCATGTAGTTGCACATCATTCGGGCGCCGGTCAGCGATTCGATCAGGTCGAGCATTTTTTCGCGTTCCCGGAAGGCGTACATCAGCGGGGTGCCGGTAGCGCCCATGTCCTGCACCAGGAACCCTATCAGGCAGGTGTGATTGATGAGGCGGGTCAGTTCGGCGGTGATGACCCGAATATATTCAGCGCGCTCGGGCACTTCCAGACCGGCCAGCCGTTCCACCGTGAGCGCGTAAGCCCAGTTGTTGCTCAGCGAGCAGAAGTAATCCAGCCGGTCCGTGTAAGGCATTGAGGCCAGATAAGTCGTGCCCTCGGCGATTTTCTCATGGTTGCGATGCAGGTAGCCGAAGACCGGCTTGAGCTTGACCACGGTTTCGCCGTCCAGCTCCACGTTCATCCGGAAAACGCCGTGGGTGGAGGGATGCTGCGGGCCCATGGAAACTTCGAGCGTCTGCCCCTCGAACCGGGTCGAGCGGTGCTCCACGATTTCCGGGGAGGAAACCGCGCTATCAGGCATGGGAGTCAATTCGGTCATGGCTGCGGATCAGCGGTGCGCGCGAGCCTTTTCCAGCACTTCATTGTGCGGCGTCGGTTCGTATTCATAATCGTCCGGCTCGACGTAGTCCTTGCGCATGGGATGCTCGGTAAATTCGTCCCACATCAGCAGCCGGCGGAGGTCCAGATGGCCCTCGAAGCGGATGCCGTAGAGGTCGAAAACTTCGCGCTCCTGAAATTCGCAACTGCGCCAGACCGGAGTGAGCGACGGCAGCCACACGTCGTCGCTGCGGTTGCCTGTCCGCATGCGCAGGACCACCGGTCCCCACCCTTTTTCCACCGAATACAGGTGATAGACGGACTCAAGAAAACCCGGATGTTGAATCTCTTCCTCCTCCACCACTTCCTTTTCCTCCCCCTCGACGATCCGCTTCACCTTGTTCTTCCGGATCTCGGTGCGATCCGGATAATCGACACCGGTTACATTAGAGCAATAATCCAGCCGCAACCCAGCGTCGTTCTTCAGGAACCGCGCCACCGGCAATCCATGCTCGCGATCAATGATCAGGGAGTGCTGCGCGCAGGGCGATTCATTGGTCAAGACATCCACCGTCGCGCCCGCCACAGAGGACTCGATGCGAGCTTTGAGTTCTTCAACGGACGGGAGCGTCGGGTCACTCATGAGTCACACCCCACGTGTTCGGATTGACGGGGTGACCACAGGGCCGGATTTTTTCCGGGCACGAGGTCCTTTTCCCCGAACTTGGG
>RFJA01000120.1 GCA_003695065.1 Alphaproteobacteria bacterium | reverse complement strand
TCACCGTCACCGCCGCAGGGTTGGCGGTGGACATCCGGCGCGAGGGCATTTCGAGCGTCATCCGCGAAATGGTCGCGCCGCACAATCTGGAGGCTGCTGAATGACCGAACCCAATGACACGATCCGGGTGCTGATCCCGCTGAAGGTTCGCAAGAAGAACGGTCGGCCGAAAATCCTGCCGCCCGCCGATTACCGCCCCAGCGAGGACCAGACGCAAGACCCGCACATCCTGCGCGCCATCGGCCGCGCGTGGAGCTGGCGCCGGCGCATGGACGCTGGCGAGTTCGCCACGATCCAGGAGTTGGCCGAAGCCGTCGGACTGGCCGAACGCCACGTCAGCCGCCAGCTGCGGCTGGCCTATCTCGCGCCTGAGGTTCTGAAGCGGCTGACCTGTGGCCGCGAGGCGTCGGCGGTGAGTCTCTACGATCTTTGCTTTCTGGCGGGGGAGGCTTGGGGGGAGCAGGCGGAGAAGGTGTTTCGCTGATCTCAGAGTAATGGCACAAAGCATCTATCGCCAACCTATCACTTGGAACGGGGCTGAGGTGCAACGCGATAGGTGTATGGAGCTATTTCTTCCACCGTCACCTTGTCCCCGGCGCGAACGCCATGCCGTTCGAAGAATTCTCGGATCCAGCCGCGCTTGCGGAAAAACCGCTTGGTGCCATCGAGATCGGTCATCACAACCGTGCCTCCGCCCCAGTCGACGGCAATTTTACGCGATGCAGCCGATGCGCGGTTCGACCCACCGATTGCGTCGGCCGGAAACTTCTCGAAAAAACCCCTGAGGTAGATGTGGCTGTTGTCGATGTTGCCTTGCGTGATTTCGGTCGTTCCGATGAGTTGACCACTGTCCTCATTCGGAATCGGGCGCATGGGCATCGGGGCAGCCTCAGGTTCTGACATCGAAGTCAAATCTTCGCCGTCGTCGATCGGGTCGAAGCTCTGATCGCCCGCGCTTACATCCTGGCTCATCACGCCCGAATCCTGCGCGTGAACGGGCTGAGCGCGCTCGGCGTGCAGGACTATTTCAGCTGCTGCCCGAGCATCTTCGCCAGCATCGTGATGATCAAACACGAGGCCAAGGTGCTTCTTGAGGTTTGCGAGGCCATGTCCGCCGTTGCCGCGCAACTCGGGCCAGGCGGCGCGAGCGACGTGAACGCTGTCGCGCCAGTCCCACTGAGGAACAGGCTGGCCGCATTTTCCGCAGGCAGCAGCGACTGCGCTGCGATCAAAACCTGAATGCTGATAGACGGTCGCGCCCATCAGAGCATCCCGGAGAACCGGTAGCACCTCGGCAAAGGTCGGGGCGCCCTGAACCGTGCGGGCACTGATCCCATGCAAATAGGTGAACACCCAGCTGTTCACTTGCGGATCTACATAGGTCACCCAGGTGTCGATGGAGTTATCCGGGCGCACGCAGGCAACACCGATCTGGCAAATGCTGCCGCGGTCGTTGTTCGCCGTCTCAACATCCAGCGCGAAGAATCGGAACGGGCCCTTTGGCAAGGGTGTGACTCGGGCCTGCCGGACAGGCGTGGGCTCAGATGTCGATGCCGCGACGGGACCTGATTTCGAAGCAAGGAAACGCAGGCGCTGTCGTTCGATGGCGGCCAGTTTGGCGCCCCCCCAACCAAGACGCCGCAGTGTGGCTTCGACCAGATCGGCCGGTTCTTCATAAGCCTGCATCCGGCGCCGGTTCCAGGCAATCGCATGTTCGGGCGCGAGGGCCAGAACCTCGGCCTCCAACTGGGCGATATCCGCCGTGTCAGGCAGGGGGAGCCAGACCGCGCGGCAATGATCAACGACAAATTCGTTGCGCAGCGCCTTGGCGATGTCACCATCGACCTTGGTTCGTGCATCCTTGCGGTCGCGCCACATCCGGCCGGTGTTGTACATCTGCGAAAAGTAATGACTCATGCCCTCCGATCCGGTGCGATGGCGCCGGTGGATCCGCTCGTAGAAGGTCTGATTGGTCGAACTTGTCGAGCCAATGTAGCGTAGATCCCCATGGTGATCGACAAGGCCGTAAAGGCCGCGCGCATCGCGTGGTGCCTGAACAGTCGGGCGTGGTGCTGCTTCAAGAAGGGCGGACAACAGGGCTTCGGCAGAGAAACGCATAGTCAAATTCCAGATCACATAGGGGTTTTCTGACGGACATTAGGTAGCTTACGCATCAAGTCAGAGCCAGCCTGTAACTCGCCGAAGTAAAAGGGAAAAGTGAGGATGTAATCAATGACTTCTCGCATCAATTCGAGCCGTTGCGCACAACCACGCCGCCTTCGGGTGTCTCTGTTCGCATCGGTGGCGGCTGAACCCACCTCAACTGCGGCGCAATCCATTTTCGACAAGCACCTGAAAACACGAACATTTTTTAATGCGTCTCGATTTGGGTGAAGGGCGGGTGGAAAGAGACGGGGGACGTTCGGAGACCGACCTTGGCCCGAGTAGCAGTCTCCGAAAGTCGAATGGCCTCGCTAAACCCCTTTGAAACAAAAAGAAAAAAGGCCCACGCTGGGGCCTCGTCTCGGGTTCGCGAATGGTTTGTGGCGGAGGGGAAGGGCCTGACGTCCAACCTTCTCCAGTC
>RFJA01000119.1 GCA_003695065.1 Alphaproteobacteria bacterium | reverse complement strand
ATTTTGTCGAGGAACTTGATTTTCGTAATGACAAGCCGGTCACCTTCTTTGGCTTTCCGGCCTTTCCCGACGGCATCCAGCCCATCGCCCAGCCTAAGGATATCCGGGTGCTGACGCAGGAATTGCGCTATACCTCGCCCGACGACCGGCGGCTGCGGTGGACCGTCGGCGCCTTTGTTCAGGACAGCGAAAACATTCGGGTCGATGATTTCGGACCGCTTCTGTTTGGCGCAGAAGCGCCACGACACGACACCGACTCCACTCAAGTGGCGCTGTTCGGACAGGCGAGCTTTGACGTCACGCAGACGCTCGAACTGACCGTGGCGCTCCGCTATGACCGGGACGAACGCGATGTCGCCGTTACCGGCAATGTTTCGGGCGCGGCCATTGAACAACGCAGCGAAACCTTCGACAAGCTCCAGCCCAAGGTCTCGCTGGCCTGGCAGGCAACCCCCGATCATCTTGTCTACGCTACCTTCTCCGAAGGCTTCAAGACCGGCGGCTTCAACCCGCCACCCGGTCCGGGTGACGTCCATGAACTCGTTTATCGCCCCGAACAGACCCAGGCCTGGGAAGCCGGCGTCAAGACGGTCTGGCTCAATGGCCAACTGGTGCTGAATGCGGCGGGCTTTTACACCAAGTACCAGAACTTCCAGTACTTCGCCTTCATCAACGGCCTTGATCTGGCGCTCAACGTGGACAAGGTTGACGTGTGGGGCCTTGAGGTCTCCGGCGCGGCGCGCCCCGTGGACGGGTTCACCCTTGACTGGGGCTTTGGCTACACCGACTCTGAAATCGACGCCTTCACGGCACCCAATCCGGTGACCCTTGTGCCCACCGATTACGCCGGAAACAAGACACCGAACAACCCGAAATACACGCTGAACATCGGGGCGGAATATGCGCTTGGTGTTGGCGATGGGGCAATGTTGCGCCTGCGCGGCGACTATCTTCGGGTGGGCACCATCTACTACGAGATCGACAATGTGCTCCACTCGCCGGCGCGCGACAGCGTGGATGCCCGGCTGTCCTATGAGCGGGACAACTGGAGCATTACGGTGTGGGCCAAAAACCTGACCGACGAGCGCTGGGCCATCTCCGCCTTCGGACAGGGTCAGGTGGGCCTGCTGACCGGGCTTGGCCCGGGTGGACCGTTCGACAGCTTCACCATCAATCGCGGCCGGCGCTGGGGCGCCGAAATATCGGCCCGGTTCTAGGAGGTGATCATGACCAAATTCACTGACGAACTATGGCAGGATATCGAAAGTCTGATGGAGAAGATCCTGGCGCTGCCCTTTAATCGGGAACTGGCCGCCGGCACCCTTGATCGCGACACCTTCCGGTTTTACGTGATCCAGGATTCGCTTTATCTCAACAGCTACTCGCGCGGGCTGTCGCTCGCGGCGGCGCGCGCACCTGACGCGGACGCCATGCTGCGTTTTGCAAAAAGCGCCCAGGAAGCAATCGAGGTGGAACGGATCCTGCACGCCGGGTTCCTGAAGCAATTCGGCGTCACCGACGCCGATCTTGCCAAGGCTGACAAGTCGCCCACCTGTGCGGCCTATACCAACTTCATCCTGGCCACCGCCGCAACCCAGAGCTACGAAGAGCTGGTCGCCGCATTGCTGCCGTGCTTCTGGATCTACTGGCATGTGGGCACCACCATCGCCAAGGATGCGGCACCCGACAATCCCTACAAGGCGTGGATTGATACCTACGCAGACGAAGCCTTCGCCTCCGCCGTCAAGGCGGTGATCGGGGTCACCGACCGCATTGCCGCGGCGGCAAGCCCCGCCACCCGCGCCGCCATGAAGAAGGCCTTTGTGCTGTCCAGCATCTACGAGTGGATGTTCTGGGACAGCGCCTACCGCGGGGAGAGCTGGCCGGTCAGCATATAGGCTCTCGCCATCGTCTAGAACCGGTACAGCGCCACCAGACGGATATCGCGGCCCGGCAACGGCACCCGATCTTTGAGGAAGGACACATGATTGCGGCCCTCGCGATCACCGATATTGCGTGCGATCACAGAGAAGGTAAGATCCGCCGTATCCGGGAAGGGATGGACGCTTAACGACGCATTGACGAAGGCGAAGCCATCGGTCGGCAACTCGAACGCCGCCAGTCGATCCTGATCATCAACCAGCAGGAGTTCCAGCGTGCCATCCACATAGCGGCTGAGCACCTCGATTCCGGCGGTTAGCGACTTCGGCGGAATGCGCGGCAAGGGTTCGCCGGTGTCCACAAGTTTGGCGCGTACCATGTCGGCGCCGAGGGACAGCGTGGCCTGCAGACCTTTCCGGTCGATCGCGCGATAGGCGATCTCGATTTCCCCGCCCCAGAATTCGGCGTCATCCTGCCGATACTCAAGGACGGTCAGGCCGTCTTCCTCGGCTCCGGTAAAGGCTTGATAGATGAAGTCGTCAAAACGATTGTAGAACAGGTTGAACGACCCGTTGACCCGACCGGCCCGCTTCTTCAGGGAAAATTCGGCGGTCCAACCCACTTCCTTGGCCAGATTCGGGTCACCGATCTCGAAAGCGGACGTGGCCGCGTGGGGACCGTTGGAAAAAAGCTCTTCAGCAGTGGGCAGGCGCGCGCTACGCGCCCCGGCAACACCAACCCGCCAGCCGTCAGACAGATCATAGGCCGCCGCCAGCGAGGCGCTGAAACCGGTGAAATCACGGTCGACTCCGAGATCCTGCGCTTCCACCGACTGGCGTTCCAGCCGTGCCCCCGCATCGAAGGTCCAGGGGCCTGCACCGAATTCCTCGACCACGAACACCCCCCACAAAAAGGTATCGGTCGGCGGGACGAAAGCTTCTTCTCCAAAGGCCGCGAAATCCCGCGATAGCATTTGGAGACCCACCGCGCCGCGCAGGTTTCCAGCTTCCTGCTGCACCAGCTCGATCCGGCCTTCCCAACCTTCGTTCTGGAAAACGGTGCCGATCTCGTCGCCTTCAAGTTCCGTGTGCTCATAGTCGGCGTAACCGAAACGCAATTTGGCCGCCTTGAACACACCGAAGTCGCGGTTGATTTCGCCCATCAGGTCGAACCGGGTCTGCTCCAGGTCGATGCGCACACCCTCTTCGCCATGGTCGGCCTCATCGGGCCCGACCGCGTCCTGATCACCTTCCCCATGGCCATGCCCCCCGGGAACGCCGTAATTCATATCATTGCGGCTGAGCGATACCCCGATAAAACCACTGTCAAACAAATAGGACAGCCCGATCGCGCCGCCTTCATTGTCAACATCACTGTTGGGTAACAGGCCGCGGATATCCTCACCCGCATGATCGTCGTCGTGTTCGTGTTCCGCCTCTTCCAGCGCCCTCAGCGCATCCGACTCGGCAAAGCCGGGGATTTCGAGGTCCCGGGTATCCCGCTTGTAGCCATCAATATGAAGAACAAAGGAACCAAGCGCCGCGTTCAGTTCGGCCTGCCCCTGCCACCCGTCATCAACTGACGAATAGGCGCCGCGCAACCCGCCTGATGCGCCGTTTTCGGGCGCCGACATGGGAATGCGTCCGTCGATCACATTAACCACGCCGCCCACCGCCGCGCTGCCATAGAGAAGCGTACCGGGGCCGCGGATCACTTCGATCCGCTGCGCCGTCAGGGGTTCGATGGCCACCGCATGGTCAGGGCTTGTGGTGGACGCGTCAATGCTGCCAATCCCTCCTGAGAGCACCCGGACCCGGCCCGCGCCAAGGCCACGGATCACCGGCCGGCTCGCCCCCGGCCCGAAAGAGCTGGACGACACGCCGGGGATCGCCGCCAATGTCTCGCCAAGCGTTCCCTCAAGCCTGCGGCTCAGCTCTTCACCGGTAAGCACCGCAGTGCCCTGAACCGCATCGAACCGGCTTTGGCCAAAAGGCCGGCTGGTGATGAGAATTTCCTCAACCCCGCCCGGCGGCAAAGGTGTAGCACTGGCCACAGCAGGAGCAGCACAGACCGGTAGCACGAGAAAGGGAAGCAGGACAGAACGCATGACAAACTCCATAGGAAACCGGAAGACGTGCAAAACTTGGTACGGCGAATATCGGGTCGCGATAATGTTATATTATAACATATCTGTCAACATGCCTGTTCAGGCTGGACAACGGGATCGGGTGACATCCGTCGCAGAAATTCCTTATTGACCGGATAAAGGCAATTGGCGTGCGGGGCTCCTTATAGTAAGCACACCCCATCACCTTGCATGAACTCGATTTAATCACCATGGCCCAGTCGAAAGAACCACGCCCGATCGCCGTATTCGATCTGGACCGGACAATAACCCGGATCGGCAGTTTCACGCCGTTCTGTCTTTATGCAGCCTGGCGGCTTAGTCCGCTGCGTCTGGCCTTCCTGCCGCTGGCGGTTCTGGCCCTTGCCTCCACCGGGCTTAAATTGACCAGCCGCAAGATGTTGAAGACAGTGATGCTGGCGCTTCTGGTTGGCCGGGCGCGCCGGGCCGACATCGATCGCGTGGCACGCGACTTTGTTGATGGCATGATGCGCAACTATCTGCGCCCTTACGCTTCCGTCGTGATCGCCGATGAACGCGCGCGCGGCGCGGTACTGTATCTCGCCACCGCCAGTTATGATTTCTACGCCAGCGAATTCGCCACGCGGCTGGGCTTCGACGGTGTCGTCGCAACCCGCTCGATCTGGACCGACAATCGTCTGGTCCCCGGGATTGACGGCGAGAACTGTTACGGTGCGGAGAAGCTGCGACGGGTCGAGGAACGCCTTCTTAGCGATGGTGTGATCGCCCCTGGACAGCCGCGTCCGCACGTCACCTTCTACAGCGACGACAAATCGGACCTGCCCTGTTTCGATTGGGCCGACCGGTCCGTCGCCGTCAATCCCAAACCGAAGCTGGCGCGGATGGCGACACGACTTGGGCTCGAGGTTGTAGCCTGGTAACGGAAACCGCCTATCGTCGGGAACAGGCCCTGTCAGCCACCATAAACCGGATGAACTCAATGCGACCCGACCCTCGCTGCCAAAAGATGGAGAAAGCGTCAACGCCGGAGCCCGGCCGGGTCCGCGGCGACGGCATTACACCGCCCTCTGGCCGGTTGCGCGTGGCATTCCTTTACAATCACGACGCGCCCCACCAGATCGCCCACAGCGTCATGATCGCCCGTGAACTGGCCCGCAGCGACGAGGCCTTCGATGTCCATATCCTGGCCACATCGCAGACGCTGATCGACCATGCCCGGCGCGTGCTTGACGCCAGTGCGCCAACCGGCATCACCTATCTCCTGCTGCCCGAAAATCGGGCGCAGGCGGTACTCGGACGGATTTTCGACCGGATCGGCCCGTTCAGCCGGATTGCCAACCTGTGGCGCCACCGCCGCCAACTGACGAGCTACGATGCGCTGGTGGTGCCCGAGCGCACTACCCTCATCCTGCGTCACCTGACGGGCCGTCGAACACCCCGGATGATCTACACCCGCCACGGCAGCGGCGACCGTTCCATCGGCTTCAAGAAATCGGCAGGAAAGTTCGATCTGGTGCTGTTTTCCGGACCCAAGACCCGGGACCGCTTTCTCAAGGCCGGCTACCTGCGCCCCGAACAGACCGCCATCGTCGGCTACCCCAAGTTTGACACCGTGGACCCCGACCGCCCGCGGCGCCTGTTCGACAACGACCGACCCACCGTGGTCTACTGCCCCAATCCCGACCCCGCGCTGTCGTCCTTCTATCGCTTCGGACTCGATATCCTTGAACACTTCTATCAGAGCGACAAATACAACCTGGTCTTCGCACCGCACGTGATGCTGTTCAAAAAGAAGCTGCACATCTCGCTGGAGAGTTTCACGATGCGCTGGCGCCCCGGGATCCCCAAAAAATATTACGATTGCCCCCACATCCTGATCGATACTGGCAGCCCGGCGCTGATGGATATGACCTATATGCTGGCCGCAGACATGTACCTGGGCGACGTGAGCAGCCAGGTCTACGAATTCATGTTGAGGCCGCGCCCTTGCGTGTTTCTCAACGCCCATGGGGCAGACTGGCAAGGCAACCCCAATTATCAGTTCTGGACCATGGGGCCGGTGGTCAGCGACCTGTCGATGCTTGACCGGGCGCTCGAAGAGGCGAAGGACCCGGCCTATGACCGACAGCGCAAGGTGCTGTTCGCCCAGACCTTCGACATGACAGATGAACCGTCCTCGACCCGGGCTGCCGCGGCCATTGCGGAATTCCTTTTAAAGGCTCGACCGCACCCGACCGCGTGAGCACCATCAGGCTTCGGCCAGATGCCCGGCGGCGATGGCGCGAATACGCTCAACCATGGAGAACAGGCCATTGGTGCGCATCGGCGAAAGATGGGCTTCAAGGCCAAGGTCGCCGAGTGCTGCCTTGGCGTCGATGGCCAGGATCTCCTCGGGCGTCTTGCCCGAATAGAGCAGAAGCAGAACCGCAATCAGCCCCTTGACGATGTGCGCGTCACTGTCGCCGCGCAACCGGACCACCGGCGGCTCGCCTTCCAGCGTGCTCACCAGCCAGACCTGACTGGCACAGCCCCGCACCTTGGTGGCGTCGGTCTTTTCGGAGTCGTCCAAAGGTTCAAGTTCACGGCCAAGATCAATCAGATAGCGGTAACGATCTTCCCAATCGTCGAAAAGCTCGAACGTATCCCGGATTTCTTCGAACGTGGTGGCCATAGCTGTTCCGCCGTCAATTGCTGTCGCCCCTAACAGATAAGCCTGAAAGGGGCCGGATTAAAGGTTTTTTGCCCCGTCACTGGACGATTGGCCCGACCTGCCCCTCCGCCGCGGTGTCAGTGACCAGCACGCGGGGGCTGCCATGGTAGCGCAGTTCCGCGACGCCGCTCACATTGGCTTCAAGCCGATCCCGGGCGCGGAGCACCGCCGATGCGGCATGCTCCATTCTGGCCTTGACCCTCGCGCAATCGAAACCATCAAGTTTGGCCCGCGCCGCCTGGGTCAGATGCAGTGCGAGCGCCTCGCAGGATCCCTTTAACACCACGCTTGCCGCGCCGGTGGCGCTGACCTGCAGGGTTTTGGCAAGCCCCCCGTCGGCCTCCAGCCGGACCGCACCCCGGGCCCGAAGGCGGGCAATAGCCTGACCATGAATGATGGCGGTCACCGTGCGCTCGGCCATACCATCGCCGGAGAACAGAATCACCACATCATCGCCGTCGCGGGCGACCGTCACATAGCGCAGCAGATCCCCCGGTCCCTCCAGGCGGAGTGCGTGATCACCCTCGCTGACGATAACCTGAAAAGGACCGTCGACGACCAGGCCGGTGAACGGCGCGAGGCCCCGTTCCCGCTCGACCCGGAAACCCCCCATGGGCAACCATCCGGTCAGGCTGCTTTTCGCGACAAGCACAGCGCCGACTCCGATGAGCGCGACCACGCCGAACACGGCAACCGGACGAGCGGCGAGGCGGCGCAACATGGCGTCAGGCCGCCCGTCGGGCGCGCAGCCGGATCGTCAGGATTTCATCGCTACGGCTGATCTCCAGCAGTTCATGGCCGCTTTCGTTACAGAAGTGGCGAAAGTCAAGCTCGGCCATGGGATCGGTGGCGAGAACCGTCAATTCCTCCCCGGCAGCCATGGTTCGCAACAGCTTGCCCGCCTTGAGAACCGGCAGCGGACACCGCATCCCCGTAACATCGAGCGTTTTTGCCAAAGCCACCATATCTTCCCCGGTCATCAGGTCACCGGAACGATACCGATCTCCACCCTACGGTTGAGCTGGCGTCCCTCCGGCGTCGCGTTGTCGGCAATAGGATAGCGTTCCCCCATGCCACGCACCAGCAGCCGCTCGCGGATCACGCCCTTCGACGCCAGATAGTCGGCAACACTCGCCGCCCGACTTTCGGACAGCGCCTGGTTGTAGGCTTCCGATCCGGTGGAATCGGTGTGACCGATAACGTCCACATAGGTCTTGTCATATTCCTTGAGCACCAACGCGACCGAGTCGAGCACTTCATAGAACGATCCCCTGATCGACGCCGAGTCCACGTCGAAGGTCACGTTTCCGGGCATGTTGAGAATGAGGTTGTTACCGTCCCGGGTGACACTGACGCCGGTCCCTTGGAGCTGCTTCCTGAGCTTGGCTTCCTGCGCATCCATATAGGCGCCGACACCGCCCCCGGCGAGCGCACCGATGCCGGCGCCGATCAGGGCCGCCTTGCGCTTGTTCGAGCCCCCGACAATGGCCCCGCCAATCGCCCCGACAGCCGCACCTATACCCGCGCCGACCGCGGTGTTGCTGGCCTTCTTTTCGCCAGTATAGGGATCAGTCGTGCAACTCGACAGCAGAAACGCCGCAACAACGGTCGCAGTACATAGCTTGAGCTTGCGGGGCACATGATTCTCGGACGTCATAGATCCTTCCTTCGCGTTCGGTTCGCCTTTACCCTAGACAGGGCCACCATCATGGTATGGTATGCAGGTCACCAGATCATTTGGGAAATAATATGGCAGCGCCCGGGGCGCGCCTTTGAAACCAAAGGGAGTATCGTCTCTTGACGGACAAACCGCTGTTCATCGTTGCCGTGGACGAAAGCGCAGGCGCGGCGCGGGCGGCCGAACACGCAGCTCGGGAAGCGGTGCTTCATGGCGGAACCCTGTTACTGGTCCATGTGGTGGAATGGTCCCGCTTCGAGGTGCTGCCGGTACGGGATCTTGAAGTCCGGCACGGCCACAAGGAGAAAGCGCTCGCCCAAGCGCGGAAAAATATCATGGCCCCGTTGGCGAACCGGCTCGTCGTCAGCGAGCTGGAGGTGGCGACCCGGATCGAATTCGGTCATGGGGCCGAAACGGTGGTTGAGGTCGCCCGGGAATGCGGTGCCGGACAGATTTTCGTCGGCCGTCACGCAGGCTCCCATGCCACGGAACGATTTCTTGGCAGCATGCCAACCAACCTGGTCCGACTGTCCCCGGTCCCCGTCACCGTGGTACCGTAAGGGCTATACCCTGCTCCCCGATGGTGCGGATTTGACGTTGCAGTCTGGGCACGGTGTCCGCGCCCACACCCCTGTCGGCGGTATTTGCAACACCGTCGGCCACCGCGAGATCAACGCCCGCGAAGTTGGCCGAAAGGCTTTCTCCCGAACCATACCGTCAATGTGGTTCCTCGCCACCGGAAACATTCATGCTTTCTGCGGTAATGTAGGCGGCTTCGTCCGAGCACAGGAACGCTACCGCATTGGCCGTATCCGAAGGCAGTCCTGGCCGTCCCATGGGAATTCGCTCGCGCATGCGGGCCATGTACTCGTCCAGCGACAGGCCGAGTTTCCTTGCAAAATATTCATTCTGCCAACGCCCAAGTTTGGTTGTTACATGGTTTGGGCAGACATTGTTCACGGTGATCCCATGGCGCCCGAGTTCTATGGCGGCGGAACGCACCAAACCGACAAGTCCATGTTTCGATGAACAATAGGCCTGGGCAAATGGAAAGCCTGATTTGGCTGCCTGGCTGGCTATGTTGATGATGCGACCGCCTTCGCCCTGTTCAACCATTTTGTGAGCGGCCACCTTGAGGCCGTAGAAAGCGCCCGTCAGATTGACATCGATAACCTTGGCCCAGTCGTCTGTACTCAGCTCCAACAGCGGCTTCATGATGAACCCGATACCCGCATTGTTGACCCAGATATCGAGACGGCCGAAGTGATCCACCGCATGTTGTGCGAGAGCTTCGACCTGATCGTAACTCCGCACGTCGCAGCTATAAGCGGACACTTTTCCTCCCGCGGCCGTGATTTCGTCAGCGATGGACTGCATTTCCTCCGTCACGCCAACCATACCGGCCAACGCCTGATCGTCCTGCACGTTCCCAATGTCGGAGATCACGACGGCGGCCCCGTCCTCGGACAGGCGTTTCGCGATGGCCTCGCCCAATCCGTGCTTGCGGCCCGCGCCCGTAATGACGGCAACCTTGCCAGCCAGTTTTCCCACGATCAGTTCTCCAGGATTTCGGTCAGAATAAACAGAGGCGCTTCGGCGATGTCTCCGAACTGTTTGGCAACCTCCTGTATTTTGGGCGAAGACACGTCGGCACCAAACTGCTCCATATCATTGACATCGATGATCTCGATATACTGATAGGGCGGCGCGTCCTCGCTCATCAGCATCCCCGTGCACCGCAAGATATCGAAGTTGTTGACGCTCTTGAGTGACCGGACTGTCGGCATATCCACCGTGCGAGCCCATTTCTCGTAGTCTTCAACGGTTACATTCTTCTTGAGGTTAAATAGAACAATGATTTTCTGGCGCATTAAATTCACTCCTTCCAAGACCGACGGCACTATGCAACTCACCCCGGCGCTTGACGAACCGAGGCATTATGGCGTGGCAACGAATTAAAGAGCGAAGCCGCACTTTTCATGTCTTCGAGCTCGTTCACACGGGATATCAAACGGTCCGCTTCTGCGACCTGATCGATATTTTCGAAATATCGAAGACAGGCGATGACTTTTTCTCGCTGTTCTTCAGGACTCAGTGGGTTACCCGGAGCACCCTTGGTCGTCGGAATGTCGATGACTTCGCGCATGCCATCCGTGTAGGTGATCTCGAGTCTCTGGGGTCCCAGCGCGTTCAGATCCCTGTTGTCATCCAGTTCGACCTGCACCATCCCGGCGGCATCCGCAATCCGGGGATCGTTGATCTTCGCATCACAGAAACTGCCGCCATCCAAGCGACCATCCAGTATCAGACGACAAATCAGGTAGGGTAGGCAAAGCCGGGCATAATTTACGCTCATGCCCGGCTTGTAGGGACGACCGATAAGCCGCTTGATCAGAGGTGGGGCGCAAAGCCGTATGGAGGAAATGGCGGACAGGTCACGTTGCCGTGCAACCACGAACCGGTTGACCGCGTCAAGAGCGGCATGGGAGGCCCGCCCCGACGGATACGGCTTATGGGAGAGTTCCCCTATGCACCAACGCTCGCCCAGATCCTTGACCAACGACTCGACATCACCACCATCCTCGATCAGACGGAAATAGCCGAAAGGTCCCTCCAGAGAATCATGGGGACCGTTCAGGCCTTCTCGCGCCAGATCAACGGCGGTCAAGGCGGCACGCGCCGACAGGGCGACCTGCAACGGCAAAGCGATGCTGCCTTCAACATGGGCTTGCATGGTGCCCGCGACCTGGGAATAGGCAAGGCCCATGGCATCTGCAAATTGTTCTCCCTTGAACCCGCTTAGTCTGGCAAGCGCGGCGGTTGTCCCCAGAAGACCCGCGGTAGCCGGACGAAAGAACCGCAAGGGCGCTGTCGTTGCCATGCCAAGACGCGCTGCAAGATCAACACCGATGCATAGCGCCATGACCAGGTCCCGGCCGGTGATGGCGCTGTTCGCCTGCACGAAGGCCGACAGTGCACCCGTCAGAACCGACATGGCGTGAACCACTGCCGGTTCATGGACGCAATCCCATTCCTGGCAATGAATATGAAACGCACTGACGGCAGCAGCCGACGGTACGGGGAAAGCGGTCGCCAGACCAATGGGGATTGCTTCATTTCCCGCCCCCCATCGAGAAACGGCGCGCCAAACGTTGCGCGACGCCGGCTCGGTAGCCCCTGACAAGCCAACGGCAATAGTGTCCAGCAAGAACGTTTTCGAAGATTCCCGGGCGGACGCCGGGATATCACCGTAATCAACGCTTTCCAGGAAAGATAATACCGCTTCGGTCGCCGTACGAGTCATGACGGCTCAGGACCCGGTTGTCTGCGTAACAGATTTCGCCGCTTCTTCGCCCGCGATGCGGCCCAGGGTCACCGCCATCATCAGCCCGGCCCCGGGGAGATACCCCCAGTTTCCCGGGCCGGCAAGTCCTCTGGCAGCACCACCACCGGCATAAAGGTTGGGTATGGCGGTTCCGTCTTGGCGGACGACCTGCGCCCTTTCGTTGACGACGAGCCCTCCCTGGGTATGAAAAAGGGCGCCTCGGACTTTGGTCGCGTACAGCCTTCCTTCGAGTGGCAACGCATTGGAAAAATCGCGTCCGAATTCGTCCGTTTTGCCCGTTCGGGCAAGTTCGACAACCCCGGCGATTTCCGCCTCGAAAGTCTCGGGCGGCACCTTCATCAGCGCCGCCAGGTCTCGCGGCGTCTCCGCGGACCTGACCGCCCCCATGGCAACCGCCTGGCGATATTCATCGAACCGACCAAGAGCATCTTCATGCAAGGCTTCATTGGTAACCATCCAGCAGTATCCGCCGGGCTGCTCCAGGATCGTCAGCGCCTGGCCCGAGATGTTATGGAGTTCGTTCTCGAACCGCTTCCCAAGCGCATTGATCTGTACTCCACCGCCGATCAGGATCACGTGGGGAATGACGAGGTTGTAAGGCGTCGCCAGCGCGCCAAGGGCCTGATAGGCCCCCATATCCGCCAATACGCCCCCCATTTGCTGGCCCAACAGGATACCGTCGCCTTCGTTGCTCTCGTGTCCATAGTAGTCGGCATTTGCAATATCGGGTGCAAACCGTGCCACCATTTCATGGTTCGCACCGAAACCGCAAGTGGCGAGTATCAGATTATCGCACGCAATTTCCTCAGTGCTGCCGTCGGGACGGGTCACGCCGACGCCTGTCACCCGGCCATCGCCTCCCTTGTAGAGGGTGGTCAGCCGAGCCTCGGTGAGAATATCGATCGCTGCAGCCGAGACAGCATTCTGAAGCATGCTCATGAGCTCTTCCCCGGTTCTGTTTGCCGGCGCATGCAAACGCGGAACACGATGGCCAAATCCTGTCCAGCCGACTTCGAGCTCCAGCGACAGTCCGTGTTGCTCGATCAGCCAATCCACCGTGGGGCCGGATTGACGGGCAACCCGGGCTGCGTAGTCCGGGTCGGTCTGACCTTTGGTCGCTGCGATAATATCTTCGGCAAGCGCCTCACCCGTATCCTGGATGCCGGCCTCCTGCTGTTTCCGGGTCCCGGCCGCACATATGGCGCCGTAGGACATGCCGGTCGAGCCAAACGGTTTGGCGTCCCGCTCCAGAACGAGCACATCGGCGCCCGCATCATGAGCCGCGAGGGCGGCGGTCAAGCCACAGGCCCCTGCCCCCGCAATCAACACGGGGATCGAGAATTCGAAATCAGATGCGTCGCGTTCAACCACCTTTATTTCGCTCATGACGCCCGTGTTTCCTTTATCTCTTGGGACAAACTGGCAAACCGGATTGCTGTCTGTGCCATAGCGGCGCTGCAACGATGCTTAACCGGCTATGACACCCTGCTCCCGCAGACGCGAAATTTCCTCCTCACTCATGCCCATTTCGGAAAGGATGGCCTGCGTGTGTTCACCAACTCTCGGCGGATTGACACGCAGTCCGGGGCGATCTTCATCGACCTGCAATGGCAACGCCGGCAATCGCGTCTTTTTGCCTTCAGGCAAGACCGTCTCCAGCAGCCCTCCCGATGCCAGGAGATGAGGATCTTCGAACATATCTTCCGGCCGGGCAATGGGTGCAAACGGCAGGCCCGCGTCCTCGAGTTTTCGGGTCAATTCCTCCAGTGTGAATTGACCGAACAAATCCCGGATAGCCGGCAGCAATACATCCCGCCTGTCTACGCGCTGTTCGTTCGTCTGCAGAGTCGGATCAGCGGCCAGATCCGCAAGCCCGAATTTTTCGCAAAAAATCGACCACTGCTTGTCACTGACAACGCCAACAAAAATCTTTTCGTTGTCCTTGGTGTCGAAAACATCATAGACCGCCCAGGCCGATATTCGCTCGGGCATGGGTCTGGCGGCCTGACCCGTGACCGCAAATTGCGCCATATGCTGGCCAACCAGAAAAACTGTTGTCTCGAACAGGGAGCTCGTCACCTTGCGCCCTCGCTCCGTATGATGGCGCTCGTAAAGTGCCGCCAAAATGCCCAGGGCGCCGAACATGCCTCCCGTGACATCAACCACCGATGAACCTGCACGCAACGGGCGCCCCGACGGCCCTGTCATATAGGCGAGGCCTCCCATCATCTGGCAAATTTCGTCAAGCGCCGTACGATGCTCGTAGGGTCCGGAGAGGAAACCCTTCCCCGAACAGTAAACAAGACGGGGATTGTCCCTGGACAACTCGTCATATCCGAGACCGAGTCGATCGGCGGTTCCGGGGCGGAAGTTTTCGATGAAAACATCGGAGCGGGCCACCAGCTGGCGAACCAGTTGCGCGCCCTCCGGTGCTTTCAAGTTCACCGCAAAGCTTTTCTTGTTTCGATTGTACATGGGAAAATATCCCGCGCCCGAACCTTTTAGGCGGCGCGTCGCATCGCCGTCCACCGGTTCAATCTTGATGATCTCCGCCCCGAGATCAGCAAGAACGAGTCCCACCGCAGGCCCCATGACCATGTGAGTGAGCTCCACCACCCGAAGACCTTCCAAAGGTAGCTTGCCCTTCATCTGAACTCCTTGTCCCGTATACACCTACAGGAAATCTGACAATTGGATTTATTGATATATTATTATCTCATTTTAATAAAGGCCGAAATGTGCTCTTGCTGCCGACCTTCTGGGCGGGCGCTGTGCCTGGCGGAGAATACCGGAGTCGTCAGCCGACCTGATCACGCCATGCCGAATGGATTTCTCCTCCGGTGGCCGACCATATTCCACCTTCCGCGACGAGTGCTTCGAGCAAATGTTCAAGAATGGCGATACGGAAGGGCTGGCCGATGACGTATGGCGTCAAAGAGAGATGCAGCACACGCCCGCCATACTTCTCTGCTTCCCTGCGCAGGCGACGCGCTGCGTCCAACACCTGCTCTGACCAAAGCTCCTCAAGCTGGCCGAGAACGGTAATGACATGCCGGTCCTCAAGCTCGTAGGTATGGGGCATGGCGGTGATACGTCCCGCGGGCGTGGACATGTCGTAGGGCATATCGTCATTTACCCAGTCACAGAGGTAATCGACACCTGCTTCCGCCAGCAGGCGCGGCGTGTTCTCGCTTTCCGACCGAGCGGGAGAGAGCCATCCGCGTACCGGCTGACCGCTTACCTCACGAAGGGTGCTGAGTGTCTCGGCGATGTATGCTCTCTCGATATCCTCCGCGAGGCCACCATAGTGAAGGCTGTTCATGTCGACACCGTGGCCAATGATTTCCCACCCAGCCTCATTGACGGCTTCAATCAATGGCGGATAGCGGCGCGCCACCGCCGCGTTGACAGGAGCCGTTGCCTTGAGACCGAGTTTATCGAGCACGCGCATGATTCGGTAAACACCCACGCGATTTCCATAGTCCTTGGTCGTATAGGTGCGCAAATCCGGGTAAGGGGTAGCCATATGACCTGGCGCACGGAACGGACCGTCATTCGGCGTCAGGGGAAAGAATTCGAGCGCAACGGTAATCCACAGTGCGATCGGCTTGTCGCCCGGCCATTTGACCGGTGGCCGATCGAACATATTGGACCAGGGGTACAAGTCATGGTCCATGCCATGACGACGCTTGGGGTATTCGAGGTACTCGCTCGGCAAAGACATGGCTTCACTCCTCCCCGACGCGGCTCAGAAGCTGTTCCGCCGCTGCATCGTAGTAGTGGTCGTAATAATATTCGGCGATTTCCGCAGCAGTGGTTATCCACACATCGTCCCGGTGAGAGGTGATGTATTCAAGCGCCTCCCGGAACGGGTCGATCCGGTGGGCGCGCCCCACAAGGTACGCGTGCAGGGGAATGCACATCACCGTGCCGCTTTCTTCGCCTTCCCGCAGGAGAGTATCGAACTGCCGCTTCAAAATGCTGGTGTATTGCGCAGGCGACTGACCATAGACATTGTAGGCATAGTGATCATTGATCTCGAGAGAATAGGGCATCGAAATCAGCCGCCCGGTTTTCACCTTGATCGGTTGAGGCTGATCGTCCTGAAACAAATCGCAAGTGTACCAGATCCCGTATTCGGCCAGGAGATCCATCGTCCGCTCGGTGTGCGTGAGGGCGGGGGCAAGATAGCCCCGTATCTGCTGACCCGTTGCCTGTATCACCGTCTCGATCGCATCTTCGATAATGGCGCGTTCCTGAGCCTCGTCCATGCCGTAGCAATAGCGGGTGTTGTAGATCCCATGGGAGAAGAACTCCCAACCGCGCTCGGCACAGGCTTCGATGATCTCGGGATGATGCTGACACATGGCGACCGAGAGGGACACCGATCCTCGAATTGAAAACTCGTCCATGAGATCCATGAGTCGCCAATGCCCGACACGGTTACCGAAATCGCGGTATGAATAGGACACGATATCGGGATAGGGCCGTGGCCAAGCTTTCCGGAAGGGATTATTCGGCGGGTTCAGCTCGTAAAACTCTATGTTGGGCGCCACCCAAAAGGCCAGTTTCTTGCCGCCCGGCCACGTGATCTTTGGCCGGTTTCGATAGGGCCAGTAGCTGTAGAGTCCAGGATCCGCTTTCATTACCCTCAACCTTTCACCCGTTCAACAAGCCAGTCGATAACGGTCTGCACCGGAACCACGTCGGCATATTTGAGATGAAGGTCCGTCAGATTGGCGAAGTGATAACTTTCATGCTTGTCCGCCACACATTCTATTGGAACGATGGTGCGGTATCCGTGCGACAGACTGTCCACCGCCGTGGCCCGCACACACCCGGACGTGGAACCGCCAGTCACAACCACGGTGTCAACCCTGTGCCACACCAGAAAAGAGGCCAGGGGCGTCTCGAAGAAGGCGGACGGCATGCGCTTGGTATAGACGGCGTCCAGATCGGGGTGAATGGTGAGCCGATCATCGAACTCATGACGAACCGAGCCGTATTTTATGTTCTGGAGACTGTCCTCGGTGTTCGTGCGTGTACCCCAAACGCCGGCATCCGCAGCATTTTCCATGTAACCGACGCGAGTCCAGACCACCGGCATCCCCGCTTTTCGCGCAAGATCCGATATCTGATTGATATAATTCATCTGGTTGGGGTCAGTGACATAGGCGGTTTTGGGAAACAGGTCGGGCCGGGTGTAGGCCTTCTGGGGGTCGACATTGACGATGGCTAGTTTCTCGCCGAACCCGAAGGCCGCGCGAGTCGGATTTGCGTAAACTTCCTCGAAAATCTGGCGGGCAGTTTTGTTGGATGTGATCATCGTCGATTCCGACGTCATTTCCGTAAATTCCTCTATGTTTGGGCGAATCCAGGTCACTTGAAGCGGGATAAGCTATCCCCCTTGTAAAGATATTGTTATATTCTTATAACAATCAGGATGAAAGTTCAAAGCATGATTTCGGACCATTTATCAAGACTGTCCGGTGTTGCCTTCAGAGACATTCAATGGACCAGCAGGACCTTATCATAGCCACGCTTGTCGCCTACAAGGTGCTTCTTCTGGGCATCGGTTTCTGGGCGGCGAGACGCGTTCACAACGAAGGCGACTTTTTTATCGGGGGGCGTGGCCTCGGTGGGTTCATTGCGGGCATGTCCTATGCCGCCAGCACCTCCTCGGCATGGGTGATTCTGGGTTTTTCGGGATTCGTATATTCTGTCGGCGTCGCGGCTCTGTGGATGATTCCGGGGATTCTTGGCGGATATGCCGTCTCCTGGCTCTGGTTCGGGCCGCGTCTTCGTGCGGAAGCGGAATCCAAGGGCTATGTCACCCTGACCGACTTTCTCGTGGGTGATGGGTCTGGTCCCTACGCGCGCCTACTAGCGATCGGGGCAGCAATCCTGACGGCTGTCTGCTTTACCTTTTATGTCGCCGCGCAGTTCGATGCCGCTGCCACAGCGTTTGTCAGCCAATTCGGCATGGGGTTCACGAACAGTGTCCTGCTGGGTGCGGCCATCATTCTGGTCTACTGTCTGCTTGGGGGCTTCTGGGCCGTTTCGGTTACCGACGCTTTGCAGGGCATGCTGATGTTGGCTATCGCTGTCATTCTGCCCGGCTGTGCGCTGGTACTGGCTCTCGACGGATCGGTGACCCGCGAATTGTCTTTCCCGACCCTGTCTGACTGGGGGGGCGGGCACTCAGGTTGGGTTTTGCTCGGGTTCATTATTGGCACCATGGGCGTGGGCCTCGGTGCACTGGGTCAGCCGCATCTGCTCAACCGACTGATGGCGGTCAAGGATGATGCCGCGCGACGCCGCGCGTTCGCCTATTCCATGGGCTGGGGCATCCTGGTCTATGCGGGCATGGCGATCCTGGCCCTCTCCGCCCGCGCCCTGTCGGTACAAGTCACCGATGGTGAAGCCCTTTTCTACCATATGACGTCTACCATCATGCCTCCTGTTTTCGCCGGGCTTGTTATCGCGGCGATACTGTCCGCGATCATGTCCACGGTGGACTCCATTCTTCTCGCATCCGCTGGCGCGGTTGCACACGATACGGGCCTTGCCAAGCGCTTTGCGGGATCGGAACTCCTTATTTCCCGCCTCACCATGTCGGCCATTGCCCTTCTGGCCGTACTACTGACACTCGCGGCCCCCGCATCCATTTTCGAGCGGGTATTGTTCTCTTGGGCGGCCTTGGGGGCCGCTTTCGGGCCAATCGTCGCAATCAGGGTCGTGGGACTTGAACCGTCGACGCGCGCGCGCTTCTGGGCGATGCTCGCGGGTTTCGGCGGGGCGCTTTTGTTCAGCCTTGCGGAGACTTTGGGCGAAGCCGGCGGCATCGTCGCTGGTCTCGCCAGGGCGCCCGGTGATCCGTTCGAGCGCGTCGCGCCCTGGATTCTCCCCCTTTTCATTCTGTCCATCAGTGCGCTCCGGACCAGAAAGGCGCGCCATGTCTAATGCAGGAAATTCTCCAGAGATGACAAGCCGTAGAGCGCGCATGACGCTGTTTGACAAGTTGTGGGATCGCCACCTTGTCTGCCGCCTCGACAGCGGTGAAGACCTGATCGCCATCGACCGTGTGTTTCTTCACGAACGCACAGGCGGCGTCGCGCTGGCGTCGCTCGCTGAGAGGAACCTGCCGATTCTCGATCCGGGTCGGGTCTACTGCACCATGGATCACATCGTTTCCACCCTTCCCGGACGGGGCGCGGATGACGCGCGGATGCCAGGTGGCGAAACATTCATTACGGAGACACGCAGGCAGGCCCGCCGAGCTGGCATCAATCTCATCGATGTTAACGACCCACGCCAGGGAATCGTTCATGTGGTCGCTCCGGAGCTGGGCATCGTGCAGCCTGGCATGACCCTGGTCTGCCCTGACAGTCATACCTGCTCGCTTGGCGCCCTGGGCGCCCTGGCCTGGGGAATCGGATCGTCGGAGGCCGAGCATGCCATGGCGACCGGAACCTTGCGGCTGACCAAACCAAAAAATATGCGCATCACCATTGACGGAACGTTGGCGCGAGGTGTCACGGCAAAGGACCTTGTCCTGCACATCATAGCCCGAATAGGCGTCGGCGCGGGAAAAGGATATGCGGTGGAGTACGCGGGATCGACAATCGCGGCGATGGATGTCGAAGCACGCCTTACCCTTTGCAACATGGCGGTTGAATACGCCGCTTTCACTGCGGTTATTGCACCGGATGGCGTGACGCAGTCCTACCTCGAAGGCCGGCCACACGCACCGACAGGCGCCCTTTGGGAACAAGCATGCGCGGACTGGATGTCGCTGCGGTCCGACTCCGACGCAGGGTATGATGTCGAATACCACTTTCAGGCGGAGGACGTGCTTCCCATGGTCACCTGGGGCATCAGCCCCGAGCAGGCCATTCCCGCGGATGGCACGATTCCGGCGATCGATTCCCTGCCTCCGGACAAGCGGGAAAGTGCCCGGCGCGCGTGCGAATATATGGGCGTGCGCCCCGGCATGCCTTTGGCGGGACTGCCCATCAGCGGGGTGTTCATCGGTTCCTGCACAAATGCACGCCTGTCCGACCTGCGTGCGGCAGCGGCAGTTCTCAGAGGTCACAGGGTGGCCCCCGGCATACGCGCCATCTGCGTGCCTGGATCGCAAACCGTGAAAAGAGCCGCGGAGAAGGATGGTCTCGACCAGGTTTTTATCGATGCCGGTTTCGAATGGCGCGAACCAGGCTGTGCAATGTGTTTCTATGCCGGCGGCGAACACATGGGCGAAGGGGCGCGGGTTGCCAGCACCACCAACCGGAACTTCGAAAGCCGGCAGGGCCCTCGCACCCGGACCCACCTGATGAGCCCGGCGATGGCCGCGGCCGCCGCCATCACGGGCACACTGGTCGATGGGCGCGCACTCACGGAGGTCTCATCATGACACCCTTTGTTCGGCACGAAGGTATCGTGGCCCCGTTGTTGCGCGACAACGTGGATACCGACCAGATCATCCCATCGCGCGAGATGAAAACCGTCAGCAAGACCGGTCTCGGCGAAGGGCTTTTCGCGAGCTGGCGTTATACGGACGAAAAAACACGTACGCCCAATCCCGAATTCATCCTGAACAGACCCGGCTTCGAAAAAGCGACCATCCTTTTAGCAGGGCGCAATTTCGGGTGCGGGTCGTCGCGCGAACATGCGGTCTGGGCGCTGAGCGGCTATGGAATCCGGGCGATCATCGCCGCGAGTTTCGGATCGATCTTCCACACCAACTGTGTGAGGAACGGCATCCTGCCCATAACCCTGGATATGGAAGCAATTCAAGATATTGCGGACATCGCAACGAAAAAGCCCGTTAAAATGACCATCGATTTGCAACAACAGTGCCTCCTCTGGGAGGCCAGCGGTGAACCTATCAAGTTTCAGATCGACCCGTCGGATCGCGAGATGCTGGTCAAGGGGCTGGATCCGATAGGACTCACCATGCAGCACAGACAACAGATCCTAGACTTCATGGACCAGCAAAAAACGCTTCGTCCGTGGCTTTTTCCGGAGACAGACTGAACCATGACCCCTGAAATCCTTATCAGCGAAGTGGGGCCGCGCGACGGCCTCCAGAACTGCAAATCCATTATGGCGACGAAGGACAAGATCGCCTGGATCGAAGCGGAGGTCCGGGCCGGTGTACGGGAAATCGAGGTTGGCTCCTTCGTGCCGGCAAAGTTGTTGCCACAGCTTGCCGATACCGCCGACCTTGTGCGCCACGCCCGCACCATCGAGGGGTTGACCGTTGCCGTCCTCGTACCCAATCTTCACGGCGTCAAGGCAGCGGTCGAAGCCGGTGCCCACAAGATGAGCCTGCCGCTTTCGGTATCGGAAACGCACAGCCTCAAGAACCTGCGTCGTAGTCATCAGCAGGTTCTCGCCGAAATCGGGGAAATCCAGGCCTTTCTGGCCGACATTCCCGCCGATCGACGCCCCCATTTCGAGGTGAGCCTGTCGACCGTGTTTGGCTGTACGATGGAAGGCGTGGTCCCCGAGTCGAAAATCCTTTCGCTGACCGAAAAACTGGTGGACCTTGACATAAAAGACATCGGGTTGTCGGACACCACGGGGTATGCCAACCCCGCGCAGGTCAAGCGCATGATCCGCGCGGTCCGCAGTGTCGCCGGGGCAGACCGTGTGACCGGCATTCATCTGCACAATACCCGTGGTCTAGGAATAGCCAACGCTCTTGCTGCTTATGAGGAAGGGATCACAACCTTCGACGCATCATTGGGAGGGCTTGGCGGCTGTCCCTTCGCCCCTGGTGCCAGCGGTAATATAGTAACCGAAGATCTCGCCTTCATGTTCGAGGCAATGGGCGTCAACACCGGGATCAATGTGGCGGAACTGATCAAGGTTCGGGAAATACTGGCGCGTGCTCTGCCGGACGAAACGCTTTATGGATTTACTCCCGACGCCGGGCTTCCCAAGGGTTTCGACTGTGTCGCCGCGTGACGGCGGGAGACGGGAGCACGCCTGGGCTTCGCTCGGGAATCAAAGGAGAGGTATGACATCATGTCTTTGGATATTCGCAAAATACCCGTCGTTCGGGCCACGCGCGAGAATCTCGATGGGCTGGGCCAACTGATCGACATTGAACCCGGCGATGCGAAGCTGCAGACAGCTTTTTATGAAGGCACCGTTCGGGTCTATTCACCCTGTTCCTTCATGTCCGACGAAGACACGGAAATCGTCGTTGCCAGCGTTGACCGGCGGCCGCTGAAGGTTCGTTGGCTGGAACGCCATTTCAAACACACCCAGACGTTCTTTCCCTTCTCCGGCAGACCGTTCATCGTGGTGATGGCCCCACCCACCACTGGCGATTTGCCCGACATCGACGAAGTGCGCGCATTTCTTTTCGACGGCACCGGGGGTTTTATGATGCATGTCGGCACCTGGCATGAATTCCCTTTCGCCTTGGTGGACGATACCCGACTGGCCATTCTGCTGCGGAAGGAAGCGACCAGGAACCTGCTAAAGGATGCGGCGATCGCGGGCGAAGCCCATGGGCCGGATCTCGACAAGAAAGACATCGTCCAGCGATTGGGCATAGAGTTTGAGGCCATCTTGTAGGGCAAACGCGGAGAAAAACGCGCGGCCATGACAAATGTCATGGCGGACGGGCTGACGCCCGTGCCAATCTCGCACCATGACAACGGCGTCCCCGGTATCTCACAGGGGCGCTAAGTGTAAGGCAGGAGATGGAAATGGCTAAAACCGAAGTCAAATTCGACGGCCCACCGCCCTGGCACAAAGTCGGGCGCCACGATGTTTTCCCCGAGGCCAAACACGACGAAATCGCCCGTTTCAATTTTCTGGCCAATCTGAACAAACACCTGGCAAGTGTGATTGGCCCAGGCAACCAGCTCGCCTACGAAACCCGGGTCAAACCCAAATTCCGGGCCGAACACGGACCCCACCCCCAAAGCCGTCATGAAGGGCGCAAAGCCATGAGCCGCGACCCGCATTACCAGATATGGAGCGCTTTGCGCCGCAACACCATGGAAATGCGCCAACAGGCGGGGCGGTCCATGGT
>RFJA01000118.1 GCA_003695065.1 Alphaproteobacteria bacterium | reverse complement strand
GCCTCGGTACCGTCATGCTGAACCATTTGGCCGCGCGGCATGGCCGTCAGATAGAACCGGGTATCAAACCGTATGCGTCGAACTTCCGGTGTGATCCAGTGGCTAAAGGGAATCAAACAGTCTGCCGCCGGCTCGAAGCCACGTCGCTGAAGGTCCTGCAACAGCGCCCGGTCGCGCAGATGGCGGCGGTTGGCAACCCGGCGCAACAGCAAGCGCTGTTCCTGTCGTCGCGCGATCCGTCGGCTACCCTGATAACGCGCCAGCAGCACCCCGGTTTCCTCAAACGCCTCGCGGATTGCCGCCATACGATATGGCAGGTCGGAAAGCGATGGAAAGCGCCCCGTCAGGCGCCGGGTTGCGTCCGCGCGCTGCACCTTTCCGCCAGGAAACACATAAGCGCCTCCGGCAAATTCGATTGCGCCGTGGCGTTCAACCATCAGCACTTCAAGCGTCCGGCCATCGGCGCGAGGGCGGCCGTCGCGAACAAGGATCAGGGAAGCCGCCGGCAGTGCCGGCACCGGCACAGTCATCGAAAAACCTCAATATCCGTGTCGAAGGTTACAGGATCCGATGGTTATGCCGTCACAGCACCCTGGCGTCAACGACCCCCTCCAACGCGCCGATCGCGCTTTCGACCCGTGGCGAAATCGAATAACCGTCCGAAAGACTTAGCTCCACCTCGCGCCGCCCCCCGTCAAGGCTGGCAATGACCGTGACATTCCCCCGACCCCCTCTACAGTCCTCCAACATCGCCTTGATGTCCTCGAGTGGCGCCGCCGAGTCGATGCGAATGTGCAAACCCTGGGCGGTGCGCTCCGCCACCTTGTCAAGGCTTTCAACGCTGTTCCCGGTCAGGCGCAAGGTATCACCATCGAGGCGCGCTTCGACGGTCATCATGATGGATTGCCCGGGCTCAAGAAGCGGCCGCGCGCGATTCAGCACCTCCTCGAATACCGTGACCTCGAACGAACCAGCCACGTCCGAGAGGGAGATATGCGCCATGGGCTTGCCGGTCTTGGTTTTGCGCTCCTTGACCCCTTGCACCGTGCCGGCGACCCGCATCGCCGACGCGCCGGAGCGGGCGCGGCGCAACATATCGGTGCTGGGGACAACATTCTGGCGCGCCAATACCCGCGCGTAGGCGTCCAGCGGATGAGCCGAAAGATAGAAACCCACGGCCTCGTATTCACCCTTGAGCCGCTCCATCATGTCCCAGTCCCTGACCTCTTCAAGGGGCAGCGGGCGCGTCTGCGACCCGTCCTCCCCGAAAAGGCTGGTCTGCTGGCTGTTGCGTTCGTCGGCAGCGCAATGGGCATGGCGCAGCAACGTCTCGATCGCCTGGAACGCCTGTGCCCGATTGGCGTGGATGGCGTCGAGCGCACCCGCCTTGACCAGATTCTCAAGGGTGCGTTTGTTGATATGGCGCGGATTGATGCGGTTGGCAAAATCGGACAGGTCGCGAAACGCCCCCCCGGCTTCGCGTTCGGCCACCAGTCCCGCCATGGCCTGGGCCCCCACATTCTTGATGGCGGCCAGGGCATAGCGGATGGCAAGGCGCTGTTCGCCGTCATCGCTTTGGATCCGTTCTACGCTGAAGGTAACCTGTGACGTGTTGATATCCGGCGGCAGCACCGGAATTCCGAGCCGCAGCGCCTCCTGTTTGAACACATCGAGCTTGTCGGTGTTGTTCATATCGAGCGTCATCGACGCCGCGAGAAACTCGACCGGATAATTGGCCTTGAGATAGGCGGTGTGGTAGGCCACCAGCGAATAGGCGGCGGCGTGGCTCTTGTTGAAACCGTACCCGGCGAACTTGGCCACAAGATCGAAGATGAACGACGCCTTGTCCCGGTCCACGCCCTTGGCCTCGGCCCCTTCGAGAAAACGGACACGTTGCTTGTCCATTTCCGCGGCAATCTTCTTGCCCATGGCGCGACGCAGCAGATCCGCTTCACCAAGAGAGTAGCCGGCCAGGATCTGGGCGATCTGCATCACCTGTTCCTGATAGATGATGACACCGTAGGTTTCTTCCAGCACGCTCTTGAGAGAGGGATGGAGATAGTCCGGCTGCTCCTCGCCGTGCTTGCGCTTGATATAACTCGGAATGTTGTCCATCGGGCCAGGGCGATACAGCGACACCAGCGCGATGATATCCTCGAACTTGTCGGGCTTGAGCTGGGTGAGCACCGCGCGCATCCCCGAACTTTCAAGCTGGAAAACCCCAACCGTCTCGCCCCGCGCCATCAGTTCATAGGTGTTCTTGTCGTCAAGCGCGACCTCTTCCAGTCTGATCCGAACGCCACGCTCGGCAATCAGTTGCACGGCACGGTCAAGTACGGTCAGCGTCTTGAGTCCGAGGAAATCGAACTTGACCAGCCCCGCCTGTTCCACCCATTTCATGTTGAACTGGGTCACCGGCATGTCGGATCGGGGGTCGCGGTACAGCGGCACCAGCTCATCCAGCGGGCGGTCACCGATCACCACCCCGGCGGCATGAGTGGACGCGTGGCGATACAACCCTTCCAGCTTCAGCGCGATTTCGATCATCCGCCGCACGTCGGGGTCGTTGTCGCGCTCATAGCGCAGACGCTCTTCCGATTCGATCGCCTCGCCCAGCGTCACCGGATTGGCCGGGTTGTTGGGGACCATTTTACAGATGCGATCGACCTGACCGTAGGGCAGTTGCAGGACGCGCCCCACATCACGCAGCACGGCACGGGCCTGGAGCTTCCCGAAGGTGATGATCTGCGCCACCTGCTCGTGACCATACTTGTCCTGCACATAGCGGATCACCTGGTCGCGTTTGTCCTGACAGAAGTCGACATCGAAGTCAGGCATGGAGACTCGCTCGGGATTGAGGAATCGCTCGAACAGCAGCCCCCAGCGCAGCGGATCCAGATCGGTGATCTTGAGTGCCCAGGCCACCAGCGACCCCGCGCCGGATCCCCGGCCCGGCCCCACCGGAATGCCGTGTTCCTTGGCCCACTGGATGAAATCAGACACGATCAGAAAGTATCCGGGGAAGTCCATCCGGACGATCACGTCGATTTCGTACTCAAGCTGTTCGCGGTAAGGTCTCGCTTTCTCCGCGCGCGTCGCCGCGTCCATATCCGGCGTAAACACGGCGGTTTCCAGCCGTTCCTCAAGTCCCGCCCGCGCCGCTTCGCGCAGCGAATCGGCCTCGCTCATGCCCTCGCCCAGAGTGAACTTGGGCAGAATCGGTTTCACACGCGGGATCCGGAAAGCACAGCGCCGGGCGATGACGAGCGTATTGTCCACCGCCTCGGGCAGGTCTTCGAACAGGGCCCGCATTTCCGCCGCGGATTTGAAATAATGTTCGGGCGTAAGGCGTGGCCGGTCGGTTTCGCTGATATAGCGGCCACCCGCAATGCACATCAGCGCATCATGGGCCTCATACATGTCCCGTTCGGGAAAATAGGCCTGGTTGGTGGCCACCAGCGGCAAATCATGGGCATAGGCCAGATCGATAAAAGCCTCTTCCGTCAGATGTTCGGATTCGGTGTCATGGCGCTGCAACTCCACATACAAACGGCCCTCGAAAATGCGGGCCAGGCGCAGCAACAGCGCCTCTGCCTCCTTGCGCTGTCCCTCTAGCAGCAGTCGCCCAACCGGGCCATCCGCGCCACCGGTGAGTGTGATAACGCCTTCACTGAACGCTTCAAGGTCCTCCATCTCCACATGGGCAGGCTCACCCGCCTCCGGTCCCAGATGAGCGCGACTGACCAGCTTGCGCAGGTTGGCGTAGCCCCGTTCATTCTGCGCCAGAACGACAATCTTCGGCAGATCCGGACTTGCCTTGTGCTGCCCGAGCGAATCGTCGTGCGCCGGCTCGCAGTTCAGGGAAAGCGTACAGCCGATGATTGGCTGCACCCCCGCCTCGGCCAGCACCACTGACGCTTCCAGTCCCCCAAACAGATTGTTGGTGTCGGTGATCGCCACCGCCGGCATCAAATTGTCCTGGCAGAGCTTCGCCAGGCGCTTGATATGGATCGCCCCTTCGGACAGCGAATAGGCGGTATGAACGCGCAGATGTACGAAGTCAGCCGGTGCCATCAGTCCCCTGATCTTTCACCGCCCGAGCCGGCCTCATGCAGCAGCCCTGCGCGCAGCGCCACAATCCGGTCCATCCGCGACGCCAGGTCTCGATTATGAGTGGCGATCAAAGCCGCCACACCCCGGTCCCGGGCCAGGTTCAGAAGCTCCATCATAACATGGCCCGACGTGGTGTCATCGAGATTGCCGGTGGGTTCGTCGGCCAGCAGAATTCGGGGATCGTTGGCCAGGGCCCGCATGATGGCGACCCGCTGCTGCTCGCCCCCGGACAGCTCGGCCGGCCGATGGTTCGCCCGGTCGGCGAGACCGACCCGGGCCAGAAGGTCCAAGGCTTTGCGACCCGCGGTGTCACGGTCAACGCCGGCTATCAGTTGGGCTATGACAATGTTCTCAAGCGCCGTAAATTCGGGCAGAAGGTGATGAAACTGATAGACAAAACCCAGCTCGTGGCGGCGAATTCGGGTCCGTTCGCGATCCGCGAGCCCCGTCGCATCCCGCCCACCGATGATCACTTTGCCAGCGGTCGGCCGCTCCAGCAGGCCGGCAATATGAAGGAGCGTGGATTTCCCCGATCCCGAAGGTCCCACAAGCGCCGTCACCTCCCCGGGGCGTAGCGCCAGATCAATTCCCCTCAGCACGTCGAGCGCCGTGTTCCCCTGGCGGTAGGTCATGCGAATGCCCGCAAGTTCAAGTGCAGCGTCTGCGGTGCTACTCATAGCGCAGCGCCTCCACCGGATCGAGGCGCGCCGCCCGCCACGCCGGGAACAGGGTGGCCAGGAACGACAGCGCCAGCGCCATCAGGACCACCGCAAGCACTTCGAAATTATCCATTCTGGCCGGAATTTCAGTGAGAAAACGCAGTTCGGGCGACCATAGTTCAGTGCCGATGAGCCGCTCCAGCCCATGCTGGATCGACTGGATATTGAGACAAAACAGCAACCCCAGAACAAATCCGATCAGGGTGCCGAGCACGCCCACGCTCGCGCCCACAAGAAAGAAAATGCGCATGATTGATGAGCGCCGCGCCCCCATGGTGCGCAATATGGCGATATCGTGCCCCTTGTCTTTGACCAGCATGATCAGGCTGGAGATGATATTGAATGCCGCCACCAGGATGATCAGCGTCAGAATCAGGAACATCACATTGCGTTCCACCTTGAGGGCACTGAACAGCGCGGGATTGATTTGCTCCCACGACACCAGCCGGGCCGGAACCTGGACCGCCGCGGCGACCTGCGGGGCGACATCCCGGACGATCTCGGGATCGGTCAGAAAGATTTCAATGCCGGCCACCTGGTCGCCGTAGCGAAAGTAGGACTGGGCCCGTTCCAGCGGCATGAAGATGAAGCTCGAATCATAGGTGTATTCGCCAACCTCGAAGGTTGCCACGATACGATAGGTAACGGCCCGCGGCACCACGCCGAATGGCGTCGCGGCCCCCTTGGGCGATAGCAGCGTCACCTCGTCTCCGATGCCAAGCCCGTAGGAAGCGGCGAACCGCGTCCCCACAACTATCACATTGTCATCTCCGAAATCGGCAAGCGAACCGGCAACGATATTGTCGGCAATGGCCTTGAGAGTGACCAGATCCTCAGGCCGGAGCGCACGTACAAAAGCCCCGTCGGACCGGTTGTGGGCAGTGGCAAGAACCTGACCCTCGATTACCGGGGCGGCGCGCACCACGAACGGCAGGGCGCGAACCCTTTCGGTTATTTCGTCATAATCGCTGAGGCGTCCGGCATAGCCTTGCACGATCAGGTGACCGTTGAACCCGATAATCCGGGACAACAGCTCTTCGCGGAAGCCGTTCATCACAGCCATGACGATGATAAGCGTCATGACACCAAGCGCGATGCCGACCAGCGAAAACCCGGCAATTACCGAAATGAAACCGTCACTGCGCCGGGCGCGCAGATATCGCCCGGCGATCATCCATTCGAAACGCCGGAACATGATCCCGTTACCCCCTGATCCGATTCAAGGCGGCTTCGGGCGTCATATTTTCGGTCTCGCCCGTACGCCGGTTCTTGACCTCCACCTCGCCCGCCTTCAGGCTGCGCGGGCCGACCCGAATCTGCCATGGCAAACCAATCAGGTCAGCAGTCGCGAACTTGGCGCCGGCCCGCTCGTCGGTATCGTCATAGAGTGCTTCCACGCCGGCATTGGTCAACTGTTCGTACAGACGCTCGCAAGCCGCCCGGCACGCCTCATCCTTGGTATTCAGGTTAAGAACCCCGACTTGGAACGGCGCAACGCTCTCGGGCCAGATGATACCCGCATCATCATGACTTGCTTCAATGATCGCGCCCACCAGCCGCGACACCCCGATACCGTAGGATCCCATCTCCACGGTCACATCCTTGCCATCCGGGCCGGATACCCGGGCTTTCATGGCCTCGGAATATTTCTTGCCAAAATAGAAAATGTGGCCGACCTCGATTCCCTTGGCGTGGCGCAGCCGGTCGGCAGGAACCGGACAGTTGGCGGGATCGTGTTTTTCCGCCTCTGCAGCATAGAGTGATTGAAGCTGCTCAACCGTGCCTTCGAAATCGGCGCCCTCTGCAGTCAGTTTGGCCAGATCAATATCCTCTATGGCTGCGTCATAATAGATGTCGCTCTCCCCGGTTTCGGCCAGGATATGAAACTCGTGGCTCAAATCCCCGCCAATGGCGCCCGAATCGGCCCGCACCGGGATGCTGACAAGCCCGAGTCGGGCAAAGGTCCGCAGGTAGGCCAGATACATGGTGTTGTAGGAAGCCCGCGCCCCCTCCAGATCGAGATCAAAGGAATAGGTGTCCTTCATCAGGAATTCGCGGCCACGCATCACGCCAAAGCGAGGCCGGATCTCGTCGCGGAATTTCCACTGGATGTGGTAGAGCAACTTGGGCAGGTCACGGTAGCTTCTGACTGTGCGACGGAAAATGTCGGTGATCAGCTCTTCGTTGGTTGGCCCGTAAAGCATGTCGCGGTCGTGGCGATCGACGATCCGCAGCATTTCCTTGCCATAATCGTCATAACGCCCGCTTTCGCGCCACAGATCCGCCGACTGAATGGTCGGCATCAAGAGCTCGATCGCGCCAGCGCGATCCTGTTCTTCCCGCACAATCTGCTCGATCTTGCGCAAGACCCGAAGACCGAGCGGTAACCACGCATAAATGCCCGCACTTGATTGCTGGATCATCGCCGCCCGCAGCATCAGGCGGTGCGAGGCAATCTGCGCATCGGCCGGATCTTCACGCAGAATCGGCAGAAAATATTTACTCAGCCGCATAAGGTCCCCTTGAAACAGTATCGGCGGGTCGCATCATAACGTCCCACGCGCACGAGCGGTAGCGTGTTTACCGGAGGAAGGGCTTCGCCATCAACGATCTTTTTCAGATTGATCCAGAACGCGGCTGCAGGCCGCATTGACCGCGTCGATTTCATTAGCGTCAAGCGGCTTGCCCTCCCAGTAGGCAGTACCGTCCCGGATCTCGATGTATCCCAGTACCCCCTCGCCATTAAATGGCCGGGCCTGACCCGCTCCCCCCTCGCCAAGCCGATCACCGAGATCAACGATCACGGCGAAACCAAAACCATGAGCTCGCTCGCCCAGATCAGGGTAGGCATCGAGGTCAGCCGGGGGAACCGGGCGCCCCTCGACATCGACACCTGGCGCATAGGTCACATCGGCCGCCGGATGATGCCGGGCGAGGACACGGCAGTCGCCGGCGCGGATGGCCACCGCACCCTGTCGTGACGTCGTGACGGGCACGCCATCAACGGAAACATCGGCTAACGCAAGCCCGCTCCAGATCAGGCCCGCGATCCCCACAGGAACAAGAAATCTGCCGTGCATGCGGCCTCCAGGACATCAAACTGTGGCGATCTTGCCACAGTGATTGGAAAAATGACACTAAAATGACACAAAACGCCGTTTTGGGAGATGACAGCCCCCGTGATCTTCGCTATCGTCGCTCACCAAGAGGCAACGCACTGAGGGAGAGGCCCAAGTCCGGGAGGAAAAGAAGCGCAAGCCCTTGAATTGGCAGAAAAAATAATAAATGTAAAAGCAAGACCAGCTTTGGTCTTGCTTTTCTTTTTGGGGCTTCCGTTCCCTTGCGAGGGCTACATCATGACGTCTTCGAACGTGATGATGTCGTATTTCACGATCAGCCAGTAAATCAGCCAGATCACGCTTGCGATGGCGGTGGTGATCAACATCTTGCGCACAATCCGCGGATTGTGCGGGGCGCTTTCCGGTGTCCCGGGTTCCCGTTCCTCCCCGGCTTCCTCCGGCGTCTTGACACCGACCGGAAGGATCATGAACAGGACCAGCCACCAGGCGATGACAAAGACCACGATGTGACTGGCAACAGACATGGGAAGCGCCCCCCCTCTTGTTAGGCCTGCTCGATTTCCAGAAGCGTACCGGTGGTGTCCTTGGGGTGCATGAACAGGACCGGCTTGCCATGGGCGCCGATCTTCGGTTCCCCATTCCCAAGAATCCGCAAGCCTTCGGCTTTCAGCCTGTCCCGCGCGGCAATGATATCGTCGACCTCGTAGCAGATGTGATGGATGCCGCCGTCCTTGTTGCGCTCAAGGAAACCCGAAATCGGCGAATTGTCCCCCAACGGATGCAGCAGCTCGATCTTGGTGTTTGGCAATTCCACAAAAACCGTAATCACGCCATGGTCCGGTTGATCAACGGGGTCTGACACCTTGGCGCCAAAGGTATCACGATAAAGGGCCGAGGCCTTTTCCAGGTCCGGCACCGCAATGGCCACATGGTTCAACCGTCCGATCATCTGTTTTCCTTTCACTGAACTCTAATCACATGCACTTTTGTTATGGGGCCGGTCTCCTTGCCGGTTGCCGCCTTGGCAGCTCGCCGGGCGACGATGCGCAAGCCTTCCGCCAGGTGCCGATCATCCCGGCGCACCGCTTCCTTGAAGCCTTCAGTGGCCCGATCGAGCGCCCGCAGGATTGCCGCCTCCACCGGTCCGCCCGCCTCACCACCCGGTATCCCTTGCAGGTCGAGGCTTGGTTTTGCCAGCAGATGACCATCCCCATCCACCGCCACGGCGACGCCCAGATAGCCGTTATACATGATCCGTCGGCGCGTCGCGATGACATCGCCGTCAACCGGCACAAGGCGATCCCCATCAAGCGCAAGACGCCCCACCTTGACCTCGTCCACCACTTCGGCCGGCCCCGGCGCGAGCCGCACGACCTTGCCATTGGTCACCACCACGGCCTGCTTCGCCCCTTTTTGCCGGGCGAGCTCGGCATGGGCCATGAGATGGCGACGCTCGCCATGAACCGGCACGGCGATTTCGGGACGGATGAGATCATACATCCGCTCCAGCTCGGGCCGGGAGGGATGACCGGAAACGTGGATGAACGCGTCGCGCTCCGTCATCACCTTGATGCCCTGCTCGGCAAGATTATTGATCAGCCGGCCGATGGCAAGCTCATTGCCAGGAATTTGCTTCGATGAGAAAACCACCAGATCGCCTTCGCCAAGCGCGATATGGCGATGCTGCCCCTGGGCGATACGGCTGAGCGCCGCGCGCCCCTCACCCTGGCACCCGGTGGAGACGATCATCACCTTTTCGCGCGGAAGATAGCCCACCTCGCTCTCATCAACCAGCGGCGGGAAACCATCGAGATAGCCGAGAGCCCGGGCCACTTCCACATTCCGGATCAACGACCGGCCGACCAGACAAAGATGACGATCGAGCGCTACGGCGGCGCGCCCCAGGCTCGCCAGACGCGCTATATTGGAGGCAAAGGTCGTCACCAGAATCCGCCCCGGATGATCGGCGAGCACCTCCCGCAGGTTGTCGCCCACAGCGGCCTCCGATCCGGACTCCGTCTGGTTGAAAACGTTGGTGGAATCGCAGACCAGCGCCAGAACCCCTTCATCCCCCAGTGCCTTGAGCGCAGCTTCGTCGGTGGGTGGGCAAATCACCGGGTCGGAATCGAACTTCCAGTCACCGGTGTGAAAGATGGTTCCCGCCGGCGTACGGATTACCAGACCATTGGCCTCGGCGATGGAATGGGTAATTGGGAAATAGCGGATATCGAACGGCCCCAGCGTAAACGCCCCGGCGCGGGGAATTTCGTAAAGCGGAACTTCTGCCTCGATCCCCGTCTCGCTGAGCTTGCTGCCGAGAATGGTGCCGGCAAATGGTGTCGCGTAAACCGGGCAACGCAGACGGGGCCAAAGATGGGCGACGGCGCCCAGATGATCCTCGTGCGCATGGGTCAAGACAATGCCGAGAAGCTTGTCGCGGCGTTCCTCGATGAACGACGGATCAGGCATCAGAATTTCCACACCGGGCAGATAGGAATCGGCAAAGGTGATACCGAGATCCACGATGATCCAGGCATCGCCATAGGCGTAAAGATTGAGGTTCATCCCAATCTCGCCCGCGCCCCCGAGCGGAACGAACAAGAGCTGATTGTCGCTGCCGTCGCTCATGACACCGCGTTAAGGTCATAAATGCGGAACAGACCCTTGATGGTCAGATCCTGATCCACTTCCTCGATGGCATCCGTGGCGCGGTCAAACAACGCGGCCAGCCCGCCGGTGGCGATCACCTTCATGGGCTTGCCATATTCCGCCTTTATACGGGCGATGATGCCTTCAATCAGGCCCACATATCCCCAGAAGACACCCGACTGCATGGCATTGACCGTATTGCTGCCGATGACCCGGGGCGGTTGCTCGACCGCAACCCTGGGCAACTGGGCCGCCGCCATGTGCAGCGCCTCCAGCGATAAATTGATCCCCGGCGCGATAACGCCGCCCCGGTAGGTGCCTTGCGCATCAATCACATCGAATGTGGTCGCGGTTCCGAAATCCAGAACGATCAGTGCCCCGTCATTGCTGGCATGTGCGGCAACCGCGTTAACCAGACGGTCTGCGCCCACTTCCAGCGGATTGTCGAGATCCACCCCGATGCCAAGGTTCACGCCGCTGGCGCCCACCACCACAGCTTCGCAACCGAAATAGCGGCGGCACAGAAGCTGTAGCGGAAACAAAGCCTGCGGCACGACGGTCGCGATAATGGCGCCGGTAATCGCCCTGGGGTCCAGATTTTCCAGCGCCATGAGCTGGCTGAGCCATACCATATATTCGTCCGCCGTCCGACTGCCTTCGGTGGAGATTCGCCAGCGCTGCCTGACCACGCCATTGTCGCGCAGCGCAAAGACGATATTGGTATTTCCGGCATCAATCGCGAGCAACATGGGATGGTTCCGCCTCTTGGTTACGGGCCTCAAAAGAACACGTCGCCGGCGGTAATTTTGCGGGTCTCGCCGTCCGCCATCTGCAGGATGAGGGCGCCGTGCTCGTCGATATCGGCAAAGCGGCCTGTAATCCGCTCGCCATCGGCCTGCACGGAAATCGTCTGACCCAGGTGAGCCGCCACATTTCGCCATGCCTCCCGGACCGCACTGAAACCCTGCTTGCGCCACTTCCCGACCCAGAACTCCATCCGTTCATTAAGGTGGCGTAAAACGTCTTCGGCACTTGTCTTTCCGTCCTCGGCCGCAATGGAAGTGGCGGGGAAAATCACATCGTCTGGCGCATGCACCACGTTGATGCCGATCCCGATCGCCACCCATTCGGCCAGGTCGCCACTGCCCTCGGTCTCCAGCAGGAGACCCGCCACCTTGCGATCGTTGATCAGAACATCGTTGGGCCATTTGCAGCGCACGTCCGGTGTTTCGGAGACGGCCAGCACCACCGCGTCATGGGTCGCGAGCCCGGCCACGAAGGAAAGCTGCGCGGCCCGCGAGCGCGGACAGTTTGCCCGCAAGAGGCGGGTCGCGAACAGATTGCCCTCCTCGGAAATCCAGCTCCGCCCCTTGCGCCCCCGTCCGGCCGTCTGGCGCGTCGCCACAATCCATTCGTCCCGCGCCGTGCCGGCCCGTATACGGCGCAAGGCCTCGGCATTGGTGCTGTCGAGTTCATCGTAGATTTCGGCAGCCAGGCCACCTTCAAGCGCAATGATCCTGCGTTCGGTCATGAGGCTCGGGTTTCAGGTTCCGGTTCTGGAGTCCGGCTTTGGGCTTTTCCCTCAGGGAACAAGCGCCGCCGCAGCAACGGCCGCACTATCGAGTATCGGCGAAGGATACAGCACAAACAATACCGTGAATACCGCCGCGGCGGTCACGACGATTCCCAGCTCCCGGCTCATGGGCGCTTCGAACTCGGCGGCAGGCTCGTCGAAATACATGATCTTGACGATCCGAAGGTAATAGTAGGCGCCGATCACGCTGGCAATCACACCGATGACTGCGAGCCCCACCAGCCCGGCGTTCACCGCTGCGACAAACACATAGAACTTGCCGAAGAAGCCGGCGAGTGGCGGTATACCCGCGAGCGAAAACATGAAAATCGCCAATGCTGCAGCCATTCCCGGTCGGGTTTGGGCAAGGCCTGCCAGGTCGCGGATCTCCTCGGTCATACCGTCCTTGCGACGCATGGCCAGAATGCAGATGAAGGCCCCAACGTTCATGGCAAGATAGATGGCGAGGTAAATCAGCAGGCCCCGCACGCCCTCCTCGGTCCCGGCGGCCAGCCCCACCAGCGCATAGCCCACGTGACCGATGGAGCTGTAGGCCATCAGCCGTTTGATATTGGTCTGGACGATGGCGGCAACCGCGCCAAGCACCATGGACGCGATCGCCAGGAACACAATGATCTGGCGCCACTGATCGATCATCTCCGCGAATGGCCCCAGCACGATCCGGCTAAAAAGCGCCAACGCCGCGATCTTGGGGGCAACCGCAAAGAAAGCGGTCACCGGTGTCGGTGCACCCTCGTACACATCAGGGGTCCACATATGGAACGGCACCGCCGACACCTTGAACGCAAGACCCGCCGCCAGGAACACGATACCGAAAATGAGCCCAATGGATGCACTATAGCCCTCGCGCCCAAAAAGCGTGGCCAGCGCGTCGAAGTTGGTGGTGCCGGTAAATCCGTATATGAGCGAACTGCCGTACAGGAGCATGCCCGAGGCGAGCGCGCCAAGGACGAAATACTTGATACCGGCCTCCGTACTGACGGCACTGTCGCGGCGGATTGCTGCCAGCACATAAAGGCTCAGGCTTTGGAGCTCAAGGCCCACATAGAGCGAAATCAGGTCATTGGCAGACACCATCATGGCCATACCCAGCGCCGCCAGCAGCACCAGAAGCGGATATTCGAACCGGTTGATGTTTTCCCGATCGAGCCAGTTCATGGACATGATGATGGCAAGCGCCGAAGACATCAGCACCATCACCTTGACGAACCGGGCGAAACCATCAACCACGAACATATTGGAAAAGGTGAGGACCCGCTCGCCGGGCAGCCCCAACGTCAGCACCGCTGCAACGCCAAGCGCCGCCACTGACAGCCAACCCACCAGATTGCTGGCGCCATTGCCGCGAAATACCCCCACCATCAGCAGCGCCATGGCGGCAACCGCGAGAAGGATCTCGGGCACGGCCGGACCGAGTGACGGAATCAATGCCGGAGTCATTGGGCAACCTCCGTAACGGCAACTTCTACAGGGAGCGCACGGGCAGCAGTGACCACCGCGTCATGCTGCGCCATCAGGTTCTCCACCGACACGTGGAGGAATTCGGTAAAGGAGGCAGGATAAACCCCCATCCACACCACGATCAGGATCAGCGGGGCGAAGACCCAGATTTCGCGCCGGCTCAGGTCAAGGATGGTCTTGAGGTCCTCGCGAACCAGTTCGCCGAAGATCACCCGGCGATAGAGCCAGAGCATGTAGGCAGCGCCCAGCACCATGCCCGTCGCCGCCCCGAATGCAACCCAGGTGTTGACCTTATAGGCGCCAGCCAGGATCAGGAATTCGCCAATGAACCCACTGGTCCCGGGGAGCGCCACCGCCGCCATGGTAAACACCATGAAGATGAAGGCGTATTTGGGCATCCGGTTGACCAGCCCCCCATAGCGACTGATTTCACGGCTGTGGATCCGGTCGTAGACCACGCCAACACACAGAAACAGCGCCCCCGACACTATTCCATGGCTGAGCATCTGAATGATCGACCCTTCAAGTCCCTGCTGGTTGAAGGTGAAAATGCCAATGGTCACGAAACCCATGTGCGCAACCGATGAATAGGCAATGAGCTTCTTCATGTCTTCCTGCATCAGGGCAACGAGTGAAGTGTAGACCACCGCGATCACGCTCAGCACGAAAATCAGGGTCGCGAAATATTCGGACGCCAGGGGGAACATGGGCAGCGAAAATCTCAGAAAACCGTAACCGCCCATCTTCAGCAGGATCCCCGCCAGCACCACGGACCCCGCGGTGGGGGCCTCCACATGGGCGTCGGGGAGCCAGGTGTGAACCGGCCACATGGGCATTTTCACCGCGAACGAGGCAAAGAACGCCAGCCACAACCACTTCTGAATATCGGGGTCGAACTGGTGCGTCATCAGGGTCGGAATGTCGGTGGTGCCTGCTTCCCAGTACATGTAGATCATCGCGATCAGCATCAGCACCGAGCCCAGCAGGGTATAAAGGAAGAATTTGAACGCCGAATAAATCTTCCGCGGCCCGCCCCAGATGCCAATAATCAGGAACATCGGGATAAGACCACCCTCGAAGAACAGATAGAACAGCACCAGATCGAGGGCGCAGAATACCCCGATCATCAGGGTTTCCAGCACGAGGAACGCGATCATGTATTCGCGCACCCGCACCGTGATGGCTTCCCAGCTTGCGAGAATGCAGATGGGCATCAACAGCGTGGTCAGCAGCACGAACAGGACCGTAATCCCGTCCACGCCCATGTGGTAGTTGATGGCGCCGGCGATCCACTCCGACTTTTCGACGAACTGGAACTCCGCGGTGGTCCGGTCGAAACCGGCCCACAGCGCCAGCGACAGGATGAAGGTGATCACTGTGGTCCACAGGGCCACCTGGCGGGCGTTGCGATTGACAATCTCTTCCTCACCCCGAATCAGCAGGATGAACAGGGCGCCAACCAGCGGCAGGAAGGTGATGACGGACAGGATCGGCCAGTTACTCATTGCTCAGCCTCCCATCACCATGAACCAGGTGGCAATCGCCGCCACCCCGATCAGCATCGCGAATGCATAATGATAGAGATAGCCTGACTGCAGCTTTCGGGCTCGACGCGACAGATCGAGCACGACGGCGGAGACTCCGTCTGGCCCGAAACCGTCGATGGTTTCGCCGTCGCCCTTCTTCCACAGCACAAGGCCGAGGTACTTGGCCGGGCGCACCAGCAGGAAGTCGTATATTTCGTCGAAATACCACTTGTTCAGCAGGAATTTGTAGATGGGCTCATGCATTTTTGCGAGCCGCCCCGGAATGTCCGGGGCCTTGATGTAGAGCGCCCAGGCGAGCGCAAAGCCCGACACACTCATCACAAGCGGCAGCAGCTTGACCCACAACGGCACATGATGGGCGGCCTCCAGCACATTCTCGCCCGCAAGGTACAGCGATCCGCGCCAGAATTCCTCATAATGATGACCAACAAAATAGTCATAGAACAGGTAACCGGCCCCGACCGCGCCAGCCGCCAGGATGGCCAGGGGGACGGTCATCACCGCCGGCGATTCGTGAACGTGATGTATCACCGCTTCACTCGCCCGCGGCTTGCCATGGAACGTCATGAAAATCAGCCGCCAGGAATAGAACGCGGTGAGGAACGCCGCGGCGACACCGAGCACAAAGGCGTATTCACCGATGTCGGTGTGCGCCGCAAAGGCGGACTCGATGATCATGTCCTTGGAATAGAATCCGGCGAAGAACGGCACGCCAGTCAACGCCAGGGTGCCCACCAGCATCATCACATAGGTGAAGGGAATCATCTTTCGGATGCCACCCATATTGCGCATGTCCTGTTCATCGGACATGGCGTGGATCACCGAGCCCGCGCCCAGGAACAAAAGCGCCTTGAAAAAGGCATGGGTAAACAGATGGAAAATGGCCGCGCCGTACGCGGACACCCCGGCTGCAAAAAACATGTAGCCGAGCTGGGAACAGGTGGAATAGGCGATGACCCGCTTGATATCGTTCTGTGCGACGCCCACGGTCGCCGCGAAAAAAGCGGTGGTGGCGCCGATGAAGGTCACGAAAGTAAGTGCCGTGGGCGACAGCTCGAACAGCGGAGAGCAGCGACAGACCATGAACACGCCCGCCGTGACCATGGTCGCGGCATGGATGAGCGCCGACACCGGGGTCGGGCCCTCCATCGCATCCGGCAACCAGGTGTGAAGGCCAAGCTGCGCCGACTTGCCCATGGCGCCAATGAACAGCAGGATGCAGATGGTGGTCAGAATATCGACCTGTTGCCCGAGGAACAGGAAATTGCGCCCCACAAACTCGGGCGCATTGGCGAACACAGTGTCGAAGCTCAACGAACCGAACACCACGAACACTGCAAAAATACCAAGCGCAAAGCCAAAGTCGCCCACCCGGTTCACCAGAAACGCCTTGATGGCGGCGGCGTTGGCTGACGGCTTCTTGTACCAGAACCCGATCAGCAGGTAAGAGGCCAGACCAACGCCTTCCCAGCCAAAGAAAAGCTGCACGAAGTTGTCCGCCGTCACCAGCATCAGCATGGCGAAGGTGAACAGCGACAGATACGACATGAACCGCGGGATGCTGGTGTCATGGCTCATGTAGCCAACCGAGTAGATGTGCACCAGCGACGACACACCGGTCACCACCACCAGCATGACCGCGGTCAAAGTGTCGATCCTGAGCGCCCAGGAGGCGGCGAAGTCCCCTGAGTCGAACCAGGTGAAAAGCTCGATCCGCGCCCCGCCATGGCCGAGCGCCACGTCGAAAAAGGCGATGATGGACAACAGGGCCGATACGACCAGCAGGCTACAGGTCACCAGTTGCGCCCCACGGTCACCGATCCAGCGACCAAAAAAGCCTGCGATGATTGCCCCGATGAGCGGAAGGAAGACGATGGCCTGATACATTATTCTTGTCTTTCTAACCTTTCATCGCGTTGATGTCTTCGACGTGGATGGTGCCCCGGTTGCGGAAGAACACAACCAGGATGGCAAGACCAATCGCTGCCTCGCCGGCCGCCACCGTCAGGATGAACATGGCAAAGACCTGGCCAACCAGATCGCCGAGATAGCTGGAAAACGCCACCAGGTTGATATTGACCGCCAGAAGCATCAGCTCCACCGACATCAAAATCACGATGACGTTCTTGCGGTTGAGGAAAATGCCGAACACGCCGAGCGTGAACAGAATCGCCGCAACCGTCAGATAATGAGCCAGTCCGATTTCCATCATTTCCCCCTTGCCCGTGGTCAGATGCCCTGGCCCGGTTGAACTTTCTTGATCTCCACAGCGTCGCTGCGCCGCCGTCGCACCTGCTCGCCAATGTTCTGCTTTTTCACACCCTTGCGGGTGCGGTGGGTCAGGACGATCGCACCCACCATGGCCACCAGCAGGATCATGCCGGCCGCCTGAAACAGATAGACATAATGGGTGTACAGCAACTGCCCCAGCGCCGCCGTGTTGGAGACCTCCTCAACCGGCGGGGTCGGCGCCGCCGCCATCTCGGCCGCCTCCGGCGAGACGGCCCAGGTCCCCAGCACCAGCAGCAACTCCGCCAGCAGGACCGCCCCAATGAGTGCACCAATGGGCAGATATTGCAGAAAACCGCGCCGCATTTCCTCGAAATCAATGTCAAGCATCATCACCACGAACAGGAACAGCACAGCCACGGCACCCACATAGACGATGATCAGGATCATCGCCAGAAACTCGGCGCCGAGCAGCAGGAACAAGGCGGCCGAATTGATGAACGCCAGAATGAGAAACAGCACCGAGTGCACCGGATTGCGCGACGAAATCACCATAAAGGCCGAAAACAGCGTGACCGCCGCAAACAGGTAGAAACAGAGAGTCTCTATGATCATCGGCCCGTCCCCCGGTCCCCTTTGCCACAGATCCGTTTTTTTATAATGCTGTACGGCACGATCTTAACCTGTTCGTTCAATATATTACCGATACGGCGCGTCGGCCGCCAGATTGGCCGCAATCTCGCGCTCCCACCGCTCACCATTGGCGAGAAGCTTTTCCTTGTTGTACATCAGCTCTTCCCGAGTCTCGGTGGCGAACTCGAAGTTCGGCCCTTCGACAATCGCGTCCACCGGGCACGCCTCCTGGCAGAAGCCGCAATAGATGCACTTGGTCATGTCAATG
>RFJA01000117.1 GCA_003695065.1 Alphaproteobacteria bacterium | reverse complement strand
TACACCGACCGTCTTTGCCGAACTGCCGAAATTGCTGGAGCGGGCCGGGCCTGGCGTTGGAGCAGGCGCGATCACCGGGCTGTTTACGGTGCTGGTGGACGGCGACGACCACAACGAGCCGGTGGCCGACGCCGTGCGTGGCATCCTCGACGGTCACATTGTTCTAGAGCGCCAGATCGCCGAGCGTGGACGGTTCCCGGCCATCAATGTTCTGCGGTCGGTCTCGCGCACCATGCCGCAATGCAACAGTGACGACGAAAACCGCATCATCGCTGCAGCACGCAGGCATATGGCGGCCTACGCCGACATGGAGGAAATGATTCGCCTCGGCGCCTACAGACAAGGCAGCAACGCAGACGTGGACGAGGCGATTCGGCTCAATCCGGCGCTTGAGGCATTCCTGGCCCAGGACAAGGGGGAAGCAACCAGCCTTGACGAGGGCTTTAGGCGGCTTGAGGAAATTCTGCAGTCCTGATCACGGAAAACATTCAGGTAAGGAGTATCGGGGGAATGAAAGGGCTAGACAGCATGATTCGCCTCCAGAAATGGCAGGTTGACGAAAAGCGTCGTCAACTGGGTGAGCTTGAGGCCATGCGCGCCGACCTGGTGCGGCGCCAGGATGCCCTGCGCGCCGAAATGGCCGCTGAAAAGGCCGTGGCCAACGATCATGTGGTCCAGTTTACGTTCGCCACCTATATTCGCGATACACTCGACCGGCTGGAAACACTGTCCAACTCGATCCAGGAAGTGGACCGGGCCATTGAAGCCATGCAGGACGAGTTGGCGGAGGTCTATCGCGAACTGAAAAAATATGAGGTGGCCCGGGCCCGCCATCTTGCCCGCAGCCGACAGGAGGAAGCCCGGCGCGATCAGACCGCCACCGATGAAGTCGCGCTGACCATGTTTCGCCGCCAGGGCTGAACCGGAACGGTATCGGGGTCAGGACGGGGGTTAGGGCCTGAGCCGGACTGGCAGGATTCACCATCGCACCGTCCGGCAGCCTTCGGCAACGGAGATCTCCTCAGCGAGCGATTCAGCTAACTCTCTTGCACGTGCGGCGCGCGTCCGTATGGCCGCGCCGGCGCAAGGCAACGCTCCAGACTCTCGCACGCGTCCATAAACGCGGCCCGGGCCCGATCGTCGGTTTCATCGGTTTGCGTTGCCACAGCGATCGCCCGATCGATGCGGACGATCTCTTCGTGATCGATTCGCGCCGCACATCGGGCGGCGGCCTCGGGCGTCATGTGGAGAACAACATCCCTTAACCGGGCGATATCCCCCACCCGCTCGATCCACTGAACCCCTTCGAAACGGTCAAGGCCGGTCTCGAGCCGGCGCAACCAGGTTTCCAGATTTGTTCGACACATCGCGGTTTCCCCTCACGCACTCTGCCTAATCGAATCAACTTCTACAACCATAGGTACTCATTTTCTCAGCTCCTTGGACAGATTCCCCAAGAACCGATGATTGCAATCATCACCCCCCACCTCTCTCATCCCGACCCCACTTCACGAGAAAAATAGTATAATCAATTGTTTTAAGGGTTTTTTCATGAAACCCGAACTACACTTTATACGTGTTGGTTGTAAAAGTCTTGCAATTTTTCCGCGTCTCGGTTTTAAATTACAATCAACAGGTGATTCGTTCAATCACTTACTATCACTGCTTGTATCCTCGTATTACGAGCTTTTAATCTTTCGGGGGAGAAAAGGGATGTCCACCACAGACAAATCGGTACGGCACAAACTCGGCCTGCTGCAGTTGGCCAGACAGATGAACAACGTCAGCAAGGCGTGCGAAACGCTGGGCTATTCACGCGACAGCTATTACCGCTTCAAGCGGCAGTACGACCGCGGCGGCGAAGCCGCCTTGCGCGACATGTCCCGCAGAAAGCCCGTGGTCAAGAATCGCGTACCCGACGTCGTGGAGGATGCGGTCGTGGAGATCGCCTTTGCCCACCCGGGGTGGGGTCAGGCGCGCGTGGCGCAGGAGTTGGTCCGGCGCGGCATAAAGGTGTCTTCAAGCGGCGTGCGATCAATCTGGCAGCGTTACGATCTGGAAACCCGGACCAAGCGCGCCATCGCCATCGCCACACGTGCGTACCGGGAACGGCTGCCGCTGAGTGATGCACAAAGGCAGGCCCTCGAAACGCTGGCCACCAAGGGCCGGGTGCTCAATGGCCACCCGGTCGAAGCCCCCGCCCAGGTCTGCTATCAGGGGTATGTGCATGTGGGCGATCACCCGGTCCTTGGCCCGCTCTACCAGCATTATGTGGTGGATGCTTACAGCCGATTCGCTTTCGCCCGAGTCGAGACCGAAACCGCGGGAGTCAGCCCGGCGGATTTCCTGCTCACCGAAGCAGTACCCGGATTTCGGGCGCACGGGCTGACGGTGGAAACCGTGCGCACCGATCGCCGCGCGCCATTCGGAGGCCCACAGGCGGACGGCTACCGGATGGCGCTCAAACGTGCCGGAATCGCGCTGACCTATCGCACGGCGCGGTCGGCTTCGACCTCTGATCCGGGAACACGCTTCCAGCAAACGATCGCCACCGGATTTTACCAGCGCCTGTTCCGTGCCGGACTCAGGGACGACCTGGAGGACCTGAACCGCCGGCTCAGGGCCTGGCTCAAGGCCTATAATGAAGAACGGGTGGAAACCGCCGCCTATTGCTACGGCAACACGCCTGCGACTGTCATTACCACCTTCCTGAACGCCCGCGACCGGGACCGGCGCGCGCGCTGAACGCACTCAGAACCGGCCGCAAATCGTCGGTCAATCCGTTCCCCGATCCGGCGCTACCTCCTTTTGGGGCTGCCAGGGGTGATTGGTGTCAAGCGATAGTCAAGAGGATGTGATGAAAGAATGGAACCCTCCCGGCCCCGGCAATGCGGGCTCGCGTCTTGGAAACAGCAGGTTTGACGGCAAGCCTTTCGCGGATAATCGCCGGGTGACAGGCAAAGGCAGTGCCGAGGGCCGGAGCCAGACCTTCTGGCGGCACTGGATCGACGGACAACACAGTCTGAGTCAGCTTGCCCTGCGCTGGATGTCCGGCAATAAGGCGGACGCGGAGGACCTGCTCAGCCGCGCCGCGATCAAGGCCCATGACCGTTATCTCAGGGACGCGCCGAAAATTCGCAATGTGCAGTCATGGCTGGCGCGTGTCCTGCACAATATGTGTATGGACGAACACCGCCGCCGCTCGGTCCGCCGCCGCGTCGTCGAGGGCCTGCAACCTGAGCAGGCGTCCAATGTCGCGTTCACTGGCGGGATTGTGGAAAATCCGGAGGAACGGCTGGCGCTTGCTGGTTCAATGGATACGGCGGTCGACGTGATCATGAAAATGCCCAAGCGGCTGCGCCACCCGTTTGTGCTGCGTTTCATCTATCAGTATTCCAACCAGGAAATCGCCCGGCACCTCGACCTTACGGAAGTCAACGTGCGCAAACGCATTCAGTTGGGTCGGATGATGATGCGCGATCACCTCGACCCGCTCTGATCACGCGCCGGGCCGGGGAGGAGGATCAAAAAATCGTAAAAGCGCCATTCCCGTCAAGACGGGAATGGCGTCGCCCCGGGCAAACGGCAATCGGCTATTCTTCGACCGGCTGATCGTCGTTTTCGTCGTCCGGCGCAGCGGGGGGCTCGGGCGGCGTTTCTCCTGGCTCGGGAATGATCATTGGTTCGATCATGTTGGTGTATGTATCAATCACCCGCATGATCGATTCCGGGGTCTGCAGCGCTTTGAACTCAAGGTCGATGTGAACATGGTCGGAGGGCCGACCCTTGCCCTCGCCACCGCCCCGGGGCGACAGGGAAGCCCGAAACTGGGACCGGCTGAGCGCATTGTCGCGCCCCCGTCCTGCAACCTTTAGCCGGCGCAACAGCCGCACCCGTTCCTCTTCCGCATCCTCAAGCCGGATCGACAGCTCCACCCGCATGCGGTCCAGCGCGAGGCCTGTGGGCGCCACCATTGACACCAGAGGCACCAGGGAATAGTGCCGGTCGTCAAGCTGGACCCGTACCATCTTGGCTTTCAGCGTGCCGTCTTCAAGCCGCTCGAAATACTCGGACAGAATACGAATATACTGCTCGGCCACCAGCGCGTTGGTCTCGGCGGCGGCATTCTGCAGGCCGCGGGTGATATCGGTCAGTTTCTGGTGTCTCATTGCCATTTTTCGTCTCCGTCTGCGCTCTCGCCACCGGCCAATGCGTCTGATCATGGTTCTCTCCCCTCATGGTGATACCCGCCGACGCGGACGATCGCCGGCGGGTATTCGGACGACAGGGCGGGACGGATTAGGTGCCCTTGAGCGCTGCCCGTTCCTCCTTCGGCGTTTTGACCCGCGTCTCGACGGGGAGCGCATCCCGGCTCTTGAGTTCGGCGTTGCCCGGCAGGGTGACCGGCTTGGTCGCGGCATCGGTGAGGAAGTCGATGACCCGCATCAACGCTTCGGGCGGCGGCTGGCGACGAAGGGCGGTATGGAAGGAATACTTGGCGCGCGTATCGGTGGAGCGGGTCTGCTCCGACTTGTGGCTGACCCGACCGGTCAACTTGGCACTGAACGGCCCCCAGCCCAGCGACGCCTCGATCTCGGCCCCGGCCTCGGTGGAGCTCGACATGGCTTCGGCCGAGCTCACCTCGAGTTCGAAGTCGACGGTACCTTCCTCGATGCAGATGTTGGGGTGTTCGATCGCGGCCATCAACGGGATACGCATGGAACGCTGCAGCATACCCTGATAATTGCCTTCCTGATCGACCACCGTCTCATCGTAGTCGAACGTAATCTGTAGCGCCTGGCCGTCCTTGATACAGACGCTTTGCAGGAAGTCGGCGTACGACTTGCTGGCCGAGATCTGCGCCGTGATCATCGCATTGAGCGGCCCTGAAATCATCTTGTCGATGGGCAGGGCATTGATAACACTTCCGGTAAAATTGGGATCCACTGCCATGGTCTTCTTCTCCTGTAGTCGTGGAATGGTTTCACAGGTTCGCCGCATCGCGGTGAACGCGCAGCACCAGCGCTCGCAGCCCGGCACCTGACACACTGACGAACCGGCCAGCAAAGATGTGACGAAAAACCACCGGCCACCGTGCCCGTACC
>RFJA01000116.1 GCA_003695065.1 Alphaproteobacteria bacterium | reverse complement strand
GTGGAAAGGTGGGAACGCCCGCATAATCCGCGGGCGATACCACCGTCGCGAGGGATGTGGCCCAGCGCCGCACGAAAGTCATGGACGCCAAGGTTGAAAATCTGCTGCTTCCCGGGGGCGTGAGCAGCGCCTTCGTCGAACAGATGTACCGCCGGTACCTCGACGACCCGGATTCGGTCGATCCGAGCTGGCGGGAATTTTTCGGGGATCTTGCGGATGACGCCAGGTCCCTGATTCGTGCCGGACGACTGAGCACAGATGGATCAGCGGCACCGGCAACCCGGGCCGCCGGTGGCGACTGGCGCGTCCCCTATGACCCCGATCTGGTTGAGGCGCTGGCGCCCGGCTATGTGTCGCCGCGTCCGTCGGGCCGGACCAAGAAAAAGGCGGTGGGCGAGGATGAGGTGCGCGCCGCCACCCTGGACAGCATTCGCGCCCTGATGCTGATCCGCGCCTATCGGGTGCGCGGACATTTGCGGGCGAATCTGGATCCGCTGGCGCTGGAAGAGCCGGCGTATCATCCGGAGCTCGACCCGGCAACCTACGGCTTTGCCGAAGCCGATATGGACCGCCCCATCTTCATCGACAATGTGCTTGGCCTAGAAACGGCCACCATGCGTGAAATTCTGGAGATACTCCAGCGTACCTACTGTTCCACGGTGGGTGTGGAGTTCATGCATATCTTCCAGCCCGAGGAAAAGGCGTGGATTCAAGGCCGGATCGAGGGCCGCGAAAAGGAGATTCAATTCACTGTCGAGGGCAAGCGCGCAATTCTGCAGAAGCTGACCGAGGCCGAGGTTTTCGAGCAGTTCCTGGCGCGCAAGTACATCGGGACCAAGCGGTTTGGCCTGGATGGTGGCGAAGCCGCGATTCCCGCCCTTGAAGGGGTGATCAAGACCGGCGGGCATCTGGGGGTCAAGGAGATCGTTCTGGGCATGGCCCACCGGGGGCGGCTCAATGTGCTGGCCAATGTGCTGCAAAAGCCGTTCCGGGCGATTTTCCACGAATTTCATGGGGGATCCGCGCATCCGGAGGATGTCCAGGGGTCGGGCGATGTGAAATATCACCTGGGCACGTCTGCCGATCGCGAATTCGATGGCAATCCGGTGCATCTGTCGCTGACCGCCAACCCGTCACATCTGGAGGCGGTGGACCCGGTGGTCATGGGCAAGGCCCGCGCCAAACTGACCCAGCGCGGTGACCGCAATGGCGATTCGGTGTTGTCGGTGCTGATTCACGGTGATGCCGCATTTGCGGGTCAGGGGCTGGTGGCCGAATGTCTCGGCATGTCGGGTCTCAAGGGCTACCGGATCGGTGGAACCCTGCATTTCATCATCAACAATCAGATCGGGTTTACCACGAGCCCCAGCTATTCGCGCACGTCTCCCTATCCGTCGGATGTCGGAAAAATCGTTCAGGCGCCGATTTTCCACGTCAATGGTGACGATCCCGAGGCCGTGGTCTACGTGACCAAGATCGCCACCGAGTTCCGGCAGACCTTCAAGAAGGACGTGGTGGTCGACATGTTCTGCTACCGCCGCTATGGCCACAATGAAGGGGACGAGCCGGCGTTTACCCAGCCGCTCATGTATCAGCGGATCAAGCATCATCCATCGACCCGTCAGATCTATGCCAGACGCCTGATCGAGGAAGGTGTGGTGACCGAGGACGAGGTTTCGCAGATGCGGGCCGAGTTTGAGGAACAGCTTGAGCAGGAATTCGAAGCCGCATCATCCTACAAGCCCAACAAGGCGGACTGGCTGGAAGGCCGGTGGACCGGGCTTGGTCTGCCGGTGGGCGACCGCCGCGCCCAGACCGGAGTTGCGCTTGATACCCTGCACGAGATCGGCCAGACCCTGACCACCGTGCCCGAAGGGTTCGAGATTCATCGCACGCTGAAGCGCATTCTCGACGCCAAAGCCAAGATGTTCGAGGAGGGAACCAACATTGACTGGGCCACTGCCGAGGCCCTGGCCTTCGGGACACTGGTCAAGGAAGGCTTCCGGGTCCGCCTGAGCGGCCAGGATTCCCAGCGCGGCACCTTTTCCCAGCGTCATGCGGTGTGGATCGATCAGAACACCGAAGAGCGCTACACTCCGCTGAAGCACGTATCGGACATGGATCTGTTCGAGGTCCACGACAGCATGCTTTCGGAAGCGGGCGTGCTTGGCTTCGAATATGGATTCAGTATGGCCGAACCCAATGCGCTGGTGCTTTGGGAAGCGCAATTTGGCGACTTTGCCAACGGCGCCCAGGTTATCATCGACCAGTTCATCTGCCAGGCCGAGCACAAGTGGTTGCGCATGAGCGGGCTCGTCATGCTGCTGCCTCATGGCTATGAGGGCCAGGGGCCGGAGCACTCGTCGGCACGGCCGGAGCGTTATCTTCAACTGTGTGCCGAGGACAATATCCAGGTGGCCAACTGCACCACGCCGGCCAACTATTTCCACATTCTGCGCCGCCAGATGCACCGCAAGTTCCGCAAGCCGCTCATCATCATGACACCCAAGTCTTTGCTGCGGCACAAGCGGGCGGTGTCGTCGCTCATCGACATGGGCCCGGGAACCCAGTTCCACAGGGTGCTGGTGGACCATGCCGACCTGAATGACGGCAGCGCGATCAAGCTCAAGCCGGACGACAAGATCACCCGGGTGGTAATGTGCACCGGCAAGGTGTACTACGATCTGATCGAGGAACGTGACAGCCGCAAGCTGACCGACACCTACCTGTTGCGGGTCGAGCAGCTATACCCCTTCCCGCACGATTCTGTGAAGAAGGTGCTGGCCCGCTTCCCCAACATGAAAACCCTGGTCTGGTGTCAGGAAGAGCCCAAGAACATGGGGGCCTGGACCTTCATCATGCCCTATCTGGAAGAGGTTTTGGCCGAGCTTGATGTTGGGATAGCGCGGCCTGTCTATGCCGGACGCGAGGCAGCGGCGGCGACGGCCACCGGCCTCGCCGACCGTCACATCGCGCAGCAGAAAGCCCTGGTGGATCAGGCGCTGAGCGCCTGATCCGCAAGCGGACCGTATCGAGAAGTCGGGAGCACGACCACATGAGCACAGAAATCCGCGTTCCTACGCTGGGGGAATCCGTCACCGAGGCGACGGTTGCCAAATGGTTCAAGGCCGTCGGTGAGCAGGTCGAACGTGACGAGCCGCTGGTGGAGCTTGAGACCGACAAGGTGGCGCTTGAAGTGAATGCGCCGGCGAGTGGCGCACTGGCCGAAATCGCCGCCAAGGAAGGGGAGACGGTGGAGGTGGGCGCCCTGCTCGGCGCCATTGACGAAAGCGCCAAGGGCGATAAGAGCGCCGCTCCGGCACGCCAGGCAAAAGACGAGGCCAAGGGCAACGGCAAAAAGGCTGACCAGGCGGCGCCGGCGAAGGCGGCAGAGGGGGAGGTCAAGGTGATGCCGGCGGCCCAGAAGCTGATCGAGGAAACGACCTTGATGCCCGCGCCATTACCGGAACCGGCAAGGATGGGCGCATCACCAAGACCGATGTCCTCAACTATATGGAAGGCAAGCCAGCCCAGTCTTCCGATTCAGCGGCACAGGCGCCGGTGCGCGAGCCCGCCACCGAGGGTGATCGGGAGCGCCGGGTGCCGATGTCGCGGCTGCGCAAACGGATTGCCCAGCGCCTCAAGGACGCCCAGAACACGGCAGCCATGCTCACCACCTACAACGAGGTGGATATGTCGGCGGTGATCGACGTGCGCAACCGCTATCGCGACATGTTCGAGCGCAAGCACGGCGTGCGCATGGGCTTCATGTCGTTCTTCGTCAAGGCGTGCACCCAGGCCCTGCAGGAACTGCCCGACGTCAACGCCTCGATCGACGAAGATGACATTGTCTACAAGGATTACTACCACATCGGGGTCGCCACCAGCACGCCAGCCGGTCTGGTGGTGCCGGTGGTCCGTGACTGTGACAAGAAAAGCTTTGCCGAGATCGAGCAGGAAATCAACGAACTGGCGAAGCGCGCCCGCGACGGCAAGCTGGGGCTCAATGACCTGCAGGGCGGGACCTTCACCATTTCCAATGGCGGGGTTTTTGGTTCCTTGATGTCGTCACCGATCCTCAACCCGCCCCAGTCGGCGATCCTCGGCATGCATGCGATCAAGAAGCGCCCGGTGGTGGTGGACGACGAGATTGTGATCCGTCCCATGATGTATCTGGCTCTGTCCTATGACCACCGGCTGATCGACGGTGCGGGCGCGGTGACCTTTCTGGTGCGGGTCAAGGAATTCCTTGAAGATCCCAATCGACTGCTTCTCGACCTTTAGAACCGGACAAACGGAAGTTCTGTTATGAGCAACGAGACCTACGACGTCGTCGTCATCGGAGCCGGGCCCGGCGGATATGTGGCTGCCATCCGCGCGGCCCAGCTTGGCCTCAGGGTGGCGTGCGTGGAAAAGCGGCCGTCACTGGGCGGGACCTGCCTCAATGTGGGCTGCATCCCCTCGAAGGCATTGCTGCACACCTCCGAGCTTTATGAACATGCCGGCGAGATTGCCGGAATGGGGATCAAGGTGGAAGGGCTGAGCCTCGATCTCAAGGCCATGATGGCCCACAAGGACAAGGTGGTTGCCGACAACACGAAAGGCATCGAGTTTCTGTTCAAGAAGAACAAGGTGGACTGGATTCGGGGGGCCGGCAAGATTGCTGCGCCGGGCCGCGTGGCGGTGACCGGCGAGGATGGCGAGACCACCACCCTGAAAACCGGCAACATCATCATTGCCACCGGTTCCGCGCCCGCGACCATCCCGGGTATCGAGATTGACGAAAAGCGGGTTTTGTCATCAACCGGTGCGCTTGCGCTGCCCAAGGTGCCCAAGCATCTCGTGGTCATCGGGGCGGGCGTGATCGGGCTCGAACTGGGGTCGGTGTGGCGCCGGCTTGGTGCCAAGGTGACGGTGCTCGAATATCTCGACCGTATTACCC
>RFJA01000115.1 GCA_003695065.1 Alphaproteobacteria bacterium | reverse complement strand
GGACCGCTTTCACCCAGCAGATGCTCCTGTCCCACCACCTCATCAAGCGTTGCGGGACGCAAACGATCTGCCAGCGGGCGCTGGCTGTCCGCGCCGTCCGCTCCGCCCGGCACGTCGAACAGATCGCTCATACCGCGTCTACTGCCGGCAGGCGAATGCGCCATTCCGGGTCTGCGCGCATTCGATAACGCGGTCCCCGCGCCGCACCCGGTAACTGAAACTGCCACTGCGGCGCAGCCCCTGCTTGAGGTCCTCGATCGTGACCACGCGGGTGTCATTCACTTCCACAATCACGTCACCTGGACGAAGCAGGCGGTAACGCAACGCCGGGCTCTGGCGTGCCAGGTCAAGCACCACGACGCCCCGGAGCATGGGATCAAGCCGGAGTTCCTCGGCAAACGCCGGAGACAGGTTGGCTACCTTGATGCCGTTGAAAAAATGGTTTCCCTCGATCACCGTCACGTTGCGTGGCGGATCCTCGGGCGCTGCTTCCAGCTTGACATTCACTGTGCGCTTCTGGCCCGAGCGCAACAAGGTGACCGGCACCCGGTCCCCCATGGCCTTGTCGCCAATCCGCAAACGGAAACGCAGGCCTTCGGGCGAAAATACCTCCTTGCCGTTGACCGCGACAATCACGTCCCCCACCCGGATCCCGGCATCATCGGCCGGCCCACCTTCGTAGATCTCATCCACCAACACACCAACCGGCCGCTCGAGTCCGAGCGAGCGCGCGATGTCCGAGGTAACCGCCTGTCCCGATGCCCCAAGCCACGGCCGTACCACCTTGCCATCCGTCAGCGCCGCGGACACCACGGTGCTCACCATATTGGCGGGAATCGCAAATCCAATCCCGTTGGAGCCGCCGGAGCGCGAAAAGATCGCCGTGTTCACACCCACCAGCTTGCCATCAAGGGTGACCAGCGCGCCCCCCGAATTCCCGGGGTTGATGGCCGCGTCCGTCTGAATGAAGAACTGATAATCGGTGATCCCCACATTGGTCCTCGCGACTGCCGACACGATTCCGCTGGTAACGGTCTGGCCGACACCGAACGGATTACCGATGGCCAGCACCAGATCGCCCACTTCTACAGTGTCGGAGTCGCGCAGCTCCAGATAGGGCAGTTTTTCACCCTCGGCGTCGATCTTGAGAACCGCAAGATCGGTGCTCTCGTCGGTCATGATGACTTCGGCTTCGAACTCCCGACGATCGGCCAAGGCGACGATGATTTCATCCGCCTCGCCGATCACATGGTTGTTGGTGACAATGGTCCCGTCCGCGCTGACGATGACACCGGATCCAAGGGACTGCTGGACCCGCTCCCGCGGGAGCCCGGGGCCGAAATCGTCGCCAAAGAAATGTCGAAACAGGGGATCGTCAAAGAATCTGGAGAACGGGTTTTCGGTCTTGACGACGCGCCGCGAGTAGACGTTGACCACGGCCGGGGCCACCGCCTTCACCACGGGTGCGAAAGAGAGCTGGATCTGGCCGCGACTTTCAGGCACTGCCGTACCGGCGACTGTGACACCGGACAGGACGAACACAAGCAGCACCCACCCCGAGACAAACTTCACAAGCCAACCACTCATTTCCTCGCCACCTCGTCTTGTGATCACCTGCGCCATTCCAAAGCATACACATGAAAAAGGGCAGCCGTAAGGCCGCCCTTCCCGCACAAGTGTTGGATCGACTCGCCGATCAGGCTGCCTCTTCCTCGTCCGCGTCCCGGGTCGGGCCCGAGTCCTGCCCTTTGGCTTCGGGGTCGCGATCGACCAGTTCAATCACCGCCATATCGGCCGCATCGCCGTACCGCGTTCCCGCCTTGAGAACCCGGGTATAACCGCCGTTGCGACCCGAATAGCGCTCAGCCAGAGTGGTAAACAGCTTTTCCACAATGGCTTTGTCGCTTTCCGGCAGCTTGGCCAACGCCTGGCGGCGGGCATGCAGTGTCCCCCGTTTGCCAAGCGTGATCAGACGCTCAACAATGGGACGCAGCTCCTTCGCCTTGGGCAACGTCGTTGTAATCTGTTCGTGTTTCAAAAGCGCAGATGCCATGTTGGCAAACATGGCTTTGCGATGTTCCGAAGTGCGATTGAGCTTTCGGCCCGCCTTACCGTGGCGCATTGGTCTTCTCCGTTACGGGATTAACGATTCCCCTAGAATTCGCTTTCCAGCTTCTTGGCCAATTCCTCGATATTCTCGGGAGGCCATCCCGGCACTTCCATGCCCAGATGCAGGCCCATGTTGGCCAGTGTTTCCTTGATCTCGTTCAGCGACTTCCGGCCGAAATTGGGCGTCCGCAGCATTTCCGCCTCGGTCTTCTGAATAAGATCGCCAATATAGACGATGTTGTCGTTCTTGAGACAGTTGGCGGAGCGAACCGAAAGCTCCAGCTCGTCCACCTTGCGCAACAGGTTGCGGTTGAAGCTCGGCTCTTCCGATTCCTTCTCTTCCCGAGCCTCGGTCGGCTCTTCGAAGTTTATGAAGAGCTGCAACTGGTCCTGCAGAATGCGCGCCGCAAACGCTACGGCATCTTCCGGCGTCACCGTGCCATCGGTTTCCACGGTCATGGTCAGCTTGTCGTAGTCGAGAATCTGACCCTTACGGGTGTTCTCGACCTTGTAGCTGACCTTGCGCACCGGGCTGTACAAAGCATCCACGGGAATCAATCCAATCGGCGCATCCTCGGGCCGGTTGCGATCTGCCGCCACGTACCCCTTGCCAGTATCGACCGTCAGTTCCAGTTTGAAATGCGCGCCCTCGTCCAGCGTGCAAAGCACCAGATCGGGATTGAGAATTTCAACATCCGCCACATCCTTGATCTGGCCCGCGGTCACCTCGCCCGGTCCATCGGCTTCGAGCGTCAGACGCTTCGGCCCTTCGCTGTGCAGCTTGATCGCAAGCTGTTTGACGTTGAGGACGATATCGGTCACATCCTCCCGCACACCCGGAATCGACGAAAATTCATGCAGTACGCCGTCAATCTGAATGGCGGTTACAGCCGCGCCCTGCAACGAGGACAACAGAATCCGCCGCAGCGCGTTGCCGAGCGTCATGCCAAAGCCCCGCTCCAGCGGCTCGGCCACGATGGTCGCCCGACGCGGATCGCCTTCAGCCGTCTGAATGTCCAGCTTGTTCGGCTTAATCAGCTCTTGCCAGTTCTTTTGAATCACGATCCAGACCTCGTGTTAACTAGAGAAAGCAGCGCCGTGGCACTGCGTTGACCAAAATTCGCTGTCCGCTTCGCCCGTCAGACCCGGCGACGTTTGCGCGGACGGCACCCGTTGTGCGGTATTGGCGTCACGTCGCGGATCGCGGTGATGGTAAACCCGACCGCCTGTAGCGCACGAAGCGCCGACTCGCGCCCGGACCCCGGCCCCTTGACGTTCACCTCAAGGGTTTTCATCCCGTGCTCCTGCGCCTTGCGTCCGGCATCCTCGGCAGCCATTTGCGCCGCGTAGGGAGTCGATTTACGCGATCCCTTGAAGCCCATGCCACCAGCGCTCGACCAGGAAATAACATTGCCCTGGGCGTCGGTAATGGTCACCATGGTGTTGTTGAAGCTTGCGTTCACATGCGCCACACCGCTGGTGATATTCTTACGCTCGCGACGGCGAACTCGGCTGCGTTCCACTGCCATTTTCTGCTACCTTGCTTAATCCTATTTCTTCTTGCCGGCGATCGGCTTCGCCTTACCCTTGCGGGTGCGCGCGTTGGTGCTGGTGCGCTGACCGCGCACCGGCAGGCCCTTGCGATGACGCAGACCGCGATAGCACCCAAGATCCTGCAGCCGCTTGATGTTCATCGCCACTTCCCGGCGCAGATCACCTTCAACCATATAATCATTGTCGATGATCTCGCGGATCTTGATGATTTCCCCCTCCGCGAGGTCGTTAACCCGGGTATCGGGATTGATCCCGGCTTTTTCGCAAATTTCTCTCGCCCGGGTCCGCCCGATCCCGTGGATGTAGGTCAGGGCGACCTCTACCCGCTTCGCGGTCGGAATGTTCACGCCAGCAATACGCGCCACGATCCGTTCTCCAAATCGCTCTTAAAAATTAGCCCCTGCGCCACTTCCGGCCGGGCCGGGAGTGGCGCGATTATAGATATTCGCCCTTGACAGTCAACCTTTGCGACGGGCGCTTATTGCGCGGCCGCAAGATTGTTCAGGACCTCTTTCACTTGCCGGGTGACGTCGTCAATGGACGCCATCCCGTCAACCGTCTTCAGCTTGCCCCGCTTCCGATAGTACGGCAGAAGCGGCGCCGTCTGTTCGTGATAGGCCTTCAAGCGGGAAACAACTGTTTCCCGGTTGTCGTCCGCGCGGCGCACGAATTCGGTGCCTCCGCATTTGTCGCAAACCCCTTCTTTCTGGGGTTGCTGAAACTTGTCGTGATAGCCCGCACCGCAACTGGCGCAGGCAAAGCGCCCCGTGATCCGCTCCACCAGCGCTTCGTCATCCACTTCCATCTCGATGACCGCGTCGAGCCCCAGGCCTTTTTCCTCAAGCATCCGGTCGAGGGCCTCGGCCTGCGCCACAGTACGCGGAAAGCCATCAAGAATAAAGCCGTTGGCGCAATCGGGTTCATCGATCCTCTCGGCGATGATACCGATCACCACTTCGTCCGGGACCAGGGCACCTGCATCCATAAAGCCCTTGGCGCGTTTACCCACATCGCTGCCCTGTTTGACGGCAGCGCGCAACATGTCACCGGTGGATAGCTGAACCAGACCATAGCTGTCCACCAGCCGCTGAGCCTGCGTTCCCTTGCCAGCACCGGGCGGACCCAAAAGGATGATGTTCATCGCCGCCCCCCGCGCAGCTTGGCCTTTTTGATCAGCCCCTCGTACTGATGGGCCATCAGATGGCTGTGAATCTGGCTGACCGTATCCATGGTCACGTTGACCACGATCAGAAGCGACGTGCCACCAAAATAGAAGGGCAAGGCATACTGGGATATCAGTATCTCCGGCATAAGGCAGATCAGCGCCAGGTAAACCGATCCCACCGCAGTCAACCGGGTCAGCACATAATCGAGGTACTGGGCCGTGTTCTTGCCTGGTCGGATCCCGGGAATGAACCCGCCATATTTCTTGAGGTTCTCGGCCGTATCCTCAGGATTGAACACGATCGCCGTATAGAAGAAGCAGAAAAAGATAATCCCCGCCACGTAGAGCGCCATGTAGAGCGGCTGGCCATGCCCCAGGATGGCGGTCACGGTGGTCAGCCATTCCGGTCCCCCCTGAGCCGAGAAATTTGCCAGAGTGATCGGCATCAGCAACAGCGACGACGCAAAGATCGGCGGAATGACGCCCGCCGTGTTGAGTTTCAACGGCAGATGGGAGCTTTCCCCCTGGGTCATCTTCATCCCGACCTGGCGCTTGGGATACTGGATCAGAATCCGACGCTGGGCCCGCTCCATGAACACAATGATCGCAATCACTACGGTAACCAGCAGCAAAAGCCCCGGAATCGCGAAGATGCTCCAGTTCTGGGCCACCGAAAGATCGAACGTGCCCACCAGCGCCCGCGGCAGTTCCGCCACAATGCCGGCAAAGATTATCAGGGAAATACCGTTCCCCACGCCGCGCGCCGTGATCTGCTCCCCAAGCCACATCAGGAACATGGTACCCCCGACCAGGGTGATCACCGTGGTCGCGCGGAAAAACACACCCGGATCAATCACCGCACTGCCGGCGCCGGCCGTCATGGCTTCAAGCCCGACCGCAATCCCGTAGGCCTGCACCGCAGTGAGCAGCACGGTGCCATACCGGGTGTACTGATTGATCTTCTTGCGCCCGGCTTCCCCTTCCTTCTTCAACTGGCCGAGCGTTGGCGACACGGCAGTCAGAAGCTGGATAATGATGGAGGCCGAAATATAGGGCATGATGTTGAGCGCAAAGATGGTCATGCGCTCCAGCGCGCCCCCGGCCAGCATGTTGAACATGCCGAGAATCCCGCCGGCGTTCTGCTGAAAAACCTGCTTGAGGACCACCGGATCAATACCGGGCAAAGGAACATAGGTACCGAGCCGGTAGATCACCAGCGCGCCCAGCGTAAACCAGATCCGCTTCTTCAGCTCGGTGGCCTTCGCAATGGCCCCGAAATTGAGGTTTGCGGCCAGTTGTTCTGCGGCAGATGCCATAAGCGTTACAGGCTCCTACGCCTTGGCTTCATCAGAGCCGGTTTTCGGGGCAACCACGTCGATCTTGCCGCCGGCCTTTTCAACCGCCGCCACAGCCGTCTTGCTGGCGCCGGCAACGGTAATGGTGACCTTGGCCTTCAATTCACCCTTGCCCAGCAGACGAATGCCATCCTTGATCCGGCGGACCACGCCGGCCTCCTTGAGCACCGCAGCGTCAATCGGCTTCGAAGCGTCGATCTTCTTGGCGTCGATGGCTTCCTGAAGCCTGCCCAGGTTCACCTCGGCAAATTCGGCCGGATTGTGCTTGTTGAAGCCGCGCTTGGGCAGACGCCGATAAATCGGCATCTGGCCGCCTTCAAACCCCTTGATCGAAACCCCGGACCGCGACTTCTGGCCCTTGACACCCCGACCGCCGGTTTTGCCCTTGCCGGAACCGATACCGCGACCGATACGGGTGCGACCTTTGCGGGCGCCCGGCTTATCAGCCAGTTCATTGAGTTTCATCGCAACACCTACTCTTCAACCCGGACCATATGGCGGACTTTACGGATCATGCCGCGCACCGCCGGCGTATCCTCAAGCTCGCGCGTCCGGTTCATCTTGTTGAGACCGAGCCCCACCAGCGTCGCCCGCTGGCTCTTTTCGCGACGGATCGGACTGCCGATCTGTGTCACCTTGATGGTCTTCTTGGCCGCCATGATACCTCTCCGCCTTACTCTTCGCTGCCGCCGTCAGCGCGCCGCGAGACAATCTCGCTGACCTTCAGGCCACGCCGCGCCGCCACCTGGCGCGGCGACACCTGCTTGGCGATCGCGTCAAAGGTCGCCCGCACCATGTTGTAAGGATTGGACGAACCGGTGGACTTGGCCACAACGTCCTGCACCCCAAGGGCCTCGAACACCGCACGCATCGGGCCGCCCGCAATGATTCCGGTCCCCTCCGGCGCCGAGCGCAGCAGCACCTTGCCCGCGCCGTGGCGACCTTCGTTGTCGTGATGCAGCGTGCGGCCTTCACGCAGCGGCACCCGGATCATCGACTTCTTCGCGGCATCGGTCGCCTTGCGGATCGCCTCGGGCACTTCGCGCGCCTTGCCATGACCGAACCCGACCCGGCCCTTGCCATCGCCCACGACCATCAGCGCCGCAAAACCGAACCTGCGGCCGCCTTTCACCACCTTGGCCACACGGTTGATGTGAACCAGCTTCTCGATGAAATCGCTCTCTTCTTTTTCAAACCTGTCCGGCCGTGCCATGAATCCGGAGTCCTTCTGTTAATCTCGTCTAAAACTCGAGCCCGCCTTCGCGCGCCGCTTCGGCCAACGCACGGACTCGACCGTGATAGAGGTAGCCACCCCGATCGAATACGACCTCCTTGACGCCCGCCGCCTTGGACCGCTCGGCAATCAGTTTGCCAACTGCAGCGGCCCCTTCGATGTTGGCGCCGGAGTTCTCACGCAGGGCCGCGTCCTGGGTCGAGGCCGCCGCCAGTGTTACCCGCTTCTCATCGTCAATGATCTGCGCGTAGATATGCTTGTTGGACCGGTGAATCGACAACCGCGGACGATCATTGCGCCGCTTGGCGAGTTTGGTCCGAACCCTTTGCCGCCGCCGCAGAAACTGGCTTTTACTCTTCGCCATGGCTCTATACCCTACTTCTTCTTGCCTTCCTTGCGGAAGATATACTCGCCGGCGTACTTCACGCCCTTGCCCTTGTAAGGCTCGGGCTTGCGGAATTCGCGGATCTTGGCCGCAACCTGGCCGACTTGTTGTTTATCAATCCCGGAGACCACCACCTTTGTCGGTTCCGGACATTTGACCTCGATGCCCTCGGGGATCGGGAAATTGATATCGTGGCTGTAACCAAGCTGCAGGTTGAGCTCGTTGCCCTTGACAGCCGCCCGATAGCCAACGCCGGTGATCTCCAGCTCCCGGGTGAAGCCTTCGGTGACCCCTTTCACAAGATTCTCCACAAGGGTGCGCTGCATGCCCCACATGGACCGGGCGCGCTTGCTCTGGTTCCTGGGCTTCACGACGATTTCGTCGTTGGCGTAGCTGAGATCCACCTCGTCCACTACGGACATGGAGAGCTGTCCCTTCGGTCCTTTGACCGAAAGCGTCTCGCCCGCCAGGTCTACGGTCACACCCTGCGGTACGGGTACGGGTTTCTTGCCGATCCGAGACATCATTCCAATCCTAAAATACGGTGCACAGGATTTCGCCACCCACATTCGCATCGCGGGCCTCGGCATCCGACAGCACACCCTTCGGCGTGGAGATGATGGAAATTCCGAGACCGTTGCGCACACGCGGCAGGTCCTTGACCGAGGAGTACACACGCCGCCCCGGCTTCGAGACACGCGAAATCGCGCGAATTACTGGTTCACCCTCGTGGTACTTCAGTTCAATCCGGAACACGGGTTTGCCGTCATTTTCCGCCGCCTCGAAGCCGCGGATATAGCCCTCCCGCTTGAGCACTTCAAGCACGCGCGCCCGCATTTTCGAGGCCGGCGCTTCAACAACCCTTTTGTTCGCCCGCTGCCCGTTACGGATCCGGGTCAGCATATCCGCGAGCGGATCAGTCATGGTCATCGGCTGTTCTCCTTACCAGCTCGACTTCACAACGCCCGGGATCTGGCCAGCCGAGGCAAGCTCCCTCAGCGCAATCCTGGACATTTTGAATCTGCGATAATATGCGCGCGGACGACCGGACACCTGGCACCGGTTGCGCACCCGCGTGGGATTGCCGTTGCGGGGCATTTCCGCCAGTTTCAGGCGTGCCTGAAACTGCTCCTCCGGCGACAGACTAGCGTCCTTGGCCATCGCTTTCAGCCGCGCCCGACGCGCCGCCGTCTTGCGGGCCATGGCCGCTCGTTTCTTGTTCCGTTCAATGG
>RFJA01000114.1 GCA_003695065.1 Alphaproteobacteria bacterium | reverse complement strand
TGCTCGTAGGCCGTGTCCACCTTGCCCCAGGAACAGGCTTCTTTCAGGGTCGAGGACGAGCAGGCGCCGTCGCGACTGTCGGCAACGGTGATCTGCACGGCATATTTGTGCATTTCCACCTCGCGCCCCATGATCTCGGCGCAAACCACCGTATCCTGCACGAAGTTCTTGGGCACGCCGCCACCGATCATCAGCAGACCTGTGGTCCCTGCCGCGATCTTGATGTCCGTGAGTTCCCGAAAGTCCCGGATGGAGTCGAGGGTGATATGGCGGTCCGGGTTTTCCATCTGATGCACCACCAGGCCGAATCCGGCGCTCGAATCGGTGAACGCCGGGCAGAAGATCGGAACGTCATGGTCAAACGCGGTTTCGATCAGAGACCCCTTTTTCTTGGCGTTGGACTTGAGCCAGCGACCCATTTCGCGGATGAACTCGCGCGAAGAATAGGGGCGGGGTTCAAGCCCGTTGGCGATTTCCTTGATGGTGTGATCGCAGGCCTGGAGCTCTTCCTCGTCGATGTAAGTGTCGTAAATCCGGTCGATGTAGAGGTCGCGCAGTTCCTTGTCATCGGCAAACTGCGAGCCCTGGTAGTGACGGAAGCCGAGGGCTTCGAAAAAGTCCATGTCAACGATGCTGGCGCCGGTGGCCACCACGGCGTCGATCATGCCGTATTTGATGAGATCCGCATAAGCCTGCATGCATCCGGCAGCCGAGGTCGAGCCGGCGAGTGTGAGGATGGTCGCGCAGGACTCATCCTTCAGCATCATGTTGAAGATGTCCGCAGCCCGCGCCAGATCGCGCGAGGTGAACGACATTTTGCGCATCGAATCGATGATCGGCCGCGCATCGAAAGACGTGATGTCGATGTGTTCAACCGGCGTGCTCAGAATTTCCGCTTTGACGTTGGCTTTGGGTTGTTCTTTCAGCATGTTACTTCCTTCCGCTTCGCGCGATCTGGCGCGCGGGCAAATGATCTGTGATGGAAATGGCGTCGCCTCCTGTCGGGGTGTCGTCATAGGCCCGGGAGGGGACGATGGCCACGGTTTCGTCCGAATAAAATCCGTTGAACCGGGTGCGCATGGCCGCGCCATAGGCGCCGAGCTGTCCAATCTCGATCCAGTCGCCTTCCGCGATGTCGGCGGGCAGCATGAACGGTCCTTTCATGTAGTCGACGGTATCGCAGGTCGGGCCAAAAAAGCTGAAGGGCTCCAGGGCGCCAGCCAATGCGCTGTCCGGCCGGATCGCCCGTACCGGATAACGCCACCCGAAACTGCCCGCGTCGAACAGACTACCGTATGTGCCGTCGTTGATATAGAGCGTGTGCCCGCGCCGCAATTCCACCTTGACGATTACCGATCCGCCGGAGCCGGCCAGGGCACGGCCCGGTTCGCACCACAGTTCAATGGCGGGAAACAGGTGCTGGGCGGCATTTTGAATGGCGTCCATGTAAAGGCCAAACGCAGGCGGCTCCAGTCCCGGATAGCTGACCGGGAACCCGCCGCCCACATCGAGAATGTCAACGACAACGCCGGCCCGGTCCACAAGCGCACGGACCCGCTCGATAGCCGTCGCATAAGCCGCCGGTTCCATGCATTGCGACCCCACGTGGAAGCACAGCCCCACCCTGGCAGCCACCCGCCGCGCGGCCTGAAGAAGGGTGACGGCGTCCTCTTCATGGGCGCCGAACTTGCCGGACAGGTCATAGGCCGCATTGCCCTTGGGCAGGGCGACGCGCACAAACAGGTTGAGATCCCGGGCCGAGCCGGTCTCCTCAACGATTTTCAGCAATTCGCTTGCGCTGTCGAGCGCATAGTCGCGCACCCCCAGGCGATAGGCTGTGGCAATGGCGCTGCGGCTCTTGACCGGATGCATGAACGACAGCCGCGCCTTGGGAAACAGCGAGCGGGTTGTCGTGACTTCCTCGGCCGAGGCCACGTCGAAATGCCGAATGCCTGCGCCATAAAGGTAACGCATCACCCGGGGGTCCGGGTTCGATTTGACCGCATAGAGCACCTGACCCGGAAACACGGAGAGAAAACGTTCGGCGTTTTCCCGCAGCTTTTCGGGATAGATACAGGTCACCGGCACATCGGGACGCAAGGTTCGTACGACCGCGTCAGCGTCGGCAAATACCGCCATGCGATTGTCCCGGCCTTTGACGGCTTTCGAAGCAAATACGGCGACAGGTGGATTCATCGCTCTCAGTCCCAACAGGTTCAGGGCACCCCCTTAGGGTGCGTTGCATTGTGAACAGGGAAATGTTGAGGGCGTGGTCGGCCCCCGGCTATCAGCGCGCCAGCGCTGCCGGACTGAGCATATTGAGAACGCGATAACGGAAGCGAATGTGTGAGCGCGAACGGAAATAGCTCGCCACGCGCCGGATCGCCACATGCCCGCGATGTCTGAGGTCCTGGAAGGTCATTGCGCCACCTCCTTTAATCAATCAGACCAAAAGTCCAACCAACAAAAGGACGCTTACGCCGTTACATAACCTGCCAGGGGCCAGTGGCACGTACGCGTACGTCTCGGGCGCACAAATGGGGCAAACGGTTTCTGATTGCAAGCATTTTTTTCAAAAAATTTGAGCCCCCAACAGGAAAGGGCGCGATCCGGTCG
>RFJA01000113.1 GCA_003695065.1 Alphaproteobacteria bacterium | reverse complement strand
GCGGCGCACCCGGTTTTCGCGACTCACCCTTCGAATTCTGGCGGTTAATGTTCTGGCGCTCGGGATTCTGGTTGGTGGGCTCTTCTATCTCGACGAATTCCGTCAAGGATTGATCCGCGCCCAGATCAACGATCTGCGCATCAATGCCGAGGTTATCGCCGGAGCGCTAGCGGAGGCGGCGACCACGGGGCCTGATGCCGAGCAGGTCGAGCGGTCGGCGGCGATGCAGATTTTGACCCGTCTTGTTGTTCCTGCCGACAGTCGGGCGCGTCTGTTTGCCAAGGATGGTCACCTTCTGGTGGACAGTCGCGATCTCGCGGTTGGCGCCCGGATCGAAGCCGCCGATTTGCCCCGGCACGGGACCCTGGAGGCCTTTCTCTACTGGCTTGAGCGCAAGTTCCAGAAGGCTGTCGATCTGGTCGCCAAGAAAGAGGTGTTGCCGCTCTATCACGAAGCGCTGGAGCAGAAGGCCGCCGATTATCCGGAGGTCCTGAGTGCGCTTGAAGGTGAGCCTGCGGTCATGCGCCGGGCCAGTGACACCGGCAGCACCGTGATTACAGTGGCGGTGCCGGTCCAGCGGCTGCACCGGGTGTTGGGGGCGCTTCTGGTCTCCGAGGACACGGCGGAAATCGACCGGCTGATGGAGAAGGAGCGCCTGGCAATTCTTGAGATCTTCACCCTCGCCTTCGGGGTTACGCTGCTGCTGTCGGTGTTTCTGTCGGGCACCATCGCGCGCCCCATCCGTTTGCTGTCCGCGGCGGCCGACCGGGTGCGGCCGGGCCAGGGGCGCAATGTGTCGATCCCGGATTTCTCGTCGCGGCGGGACGAGATCGGGCTTCTGTCGCGTTCGCTTCAAGAGATGACGGCATCGCTGTTTCGCCAGATCGACGCGGTTGAAGCCTTTGCCGCCGATGTCAGTCACGAGATGAAAAATCCGATCACCTCTCTGCGCAGCGCCCTTGAAACCCTGCGCCGGGCCAAGGATCCCGAAACCCGGGAGAAACTCATCAGCATCATGGAAAACGACGTGGAACGGTTGAACCGGCTGATCTCGGATATTTCGGCCGCGACCCGCCTCGATGCCGAGATGGCCCGCTCCCGGACCGAGCGAATCGACCTTGCCGAAATCCTGCACGAGATTGTCCTGGCCTATGCGGCAACGCGCAAGCCCGACCAGGCGGAGATCGTGCTGGACCTGCCCCGGTCAGGGCAGGGTGAGCAGCAACCGGTGATGATCGAAGGCTTTCCCCGCGCGCTTGGTCAGGTCATGCGAAACCTGATCGACAATGCGCTGACCTTCTCACCGCCCGACAAACCCATCACCATTCGCTTGCACCCCGGAAACAACTACGTTGAAATCACTGTGGAAGACTGTGGCCCCGGCATTCCGCCTGACAAGCTGGAGGCCATATTCGACCGTTTCTATTCCGAACGACCCGCCGGTGAGGCGTTTGGCAAACATTCGGGACTTGGATTGAATATATCGAGGCAGATCGTCGAGGCTCACGGTGGCGAGATTTTTGCGGAGAACCGGTCGGGCACCGATCCCGACCGCCCGGCGGGCGCACGCTTCGTGATTCGTTTGCCGTTACCATGACCCTATATCCGCCCTCTCCGCCGGAGCGGCCGGCCCGGGCGCAAGCCCACACCGGCATGGAAGGAGAAATGTCATTGATACGCGTTCATGCCAGCTGTGTGACCTTCGGCGCGACCGGGGTGCTGATTCGCGGCGCGTCAGGCGCCGGCAAGTCGGACCTGGCCTTACGGGTGATCCACCTGGGTGGTCGGCTGGTGGCTGATGACCAGGTGTATCTTCAGGCTCAGGACGGCGTGCTGTACGCCTTCGCGCCGCACGTCCTGCGCGGCCGGCTGGAGGTCCGGGGCGTGGGAATCGTGGAGTTGCCCTATGCGCATGTCAGCGCGCTCGGTTGCATCATCGACCTGATTGACGGGCGCAATATCGACCGGATGCCCGAACCCATGAAAGTCGAGCTTGCCGGGCTGCGCATCGCCTGTCACCGCCTTGACCCGTTCGAGGCGGCGGCACCGCACAAAGTTGCAGCCATCGCCCGGCTTTGCCACAATCCGTTCACGGGCCGGGTTCGGGCCCCGATCGACCGATAGGTTTTGGGTATGGATCACAACGCTGCATCCGGCGCAGACTGGGCTGGACCAGAGCAGGAGCGACGCACCCGGGTGGTTCTCGTGACCGGGCTTTCGGGCGCTGGAAAGTCGTCGGCGCTCGCGGCGCTTGAAGATCTCGGATTCGAGGCGGTCGACAACCTGCCGCTAGCGCTGTTGCGCAATCTGGTCAGCCTGCGCGATGACAATCCCGAACACGAACCCTTTCATGCCATTGCCGTTGGCATTGACACGCGAACCCGGGCATTCCGTCCGCAACGGTTTGAAGAGCAGCTGACAAAATTGAGGAAGCGGCCGGATCTCGATCTCACGGTGGTCTTTCTCGATAGCAGCAATGAAGTCATCGCCCGGCGCTTTACAGAGACCCGGCGGCGCCACCCCATGGCGGTTGATCGCCCGGTCGCGGATGGTATTCAGCGCGAGCGCATCCTCATGGAGCCCGTTCGCGCCCATGCCGACTATGTTTTTGATACCTCCGACCTGACGGTCCACGATCTGCGGCGCATTTTGTCCCAGACGTTTGCGCCGACCCATGTGGAGCAGCTGGTGGTCACCGTCCAGTCGTTCGCCTATCCGCGAGGGCTGCCGCGGGATGCCGACATCATTTACGATGTCCGGTTTTTGCGAAATCCGCATTATGTCGAAGAATTGAGGCCGCTCGCCGGGGTCGACCAGCCGGTCGCCGACTATATCGCGGCAGACCCGTCCTTTCACCGGTTCTATGGGCTGCTCAGTGATATGCTGATCTCGTTGTTGCCCCTCTACAAAGGTGAGGGTAAAGCTTATCTGACCATTGCTTTCGGGTGTACCGGAGGGCGCCATCGGTCCGTCTTTGTGGCCGAAGCGGTGGCAAAATTGCTGACAGAGGAAGGATTTCGCGTCAATCTGTTGCACCGGGAGCTCGAACGCATCCGGGAAATCGAACAACGTGGGCGGGGAGAATAACACGTGATTGGTATGGTGCTGGTGACGCACGGGCGGTTGGCCGAGGAATTCGTGGCGGCAACCGAACATGTGGTCGGCAAACAGGAACAGATGAAGGCAATCTCCATCGGCCCTGACGACGACATGGAGCAGCGGCGTCAGGATATCCTTGATGCAGTCAAGGCCGTGGACGAGGGCGACGGAGTGATTCTGCTCACCGACATGTTTGGAGGCACGCCCTCGAATCTCGCCATTTCGGTCATGGACAAGGCCAACGTGGAAGTGATCGCCGGTATCAACCTGCCCATGCTGATCAAACTGGCCAGCGTCCGCGGCAGCAAGGAACTGAAGGTCGCCGCTGAGGAAGCCCAGGAATCGGGGCGCAAATACATCAACATTGCCTCCCAGGTGCTGTCCGGGGACGGGCAGTGACCGTGGCAGACAAAGCGATGGACCCGGATACGGCGGCGGTTGTCACGCAGCTCTCGATTCGCAACCGCCGCGGTCTTCACGCCAGAGCATCAGCCAAGTTCGTGAGCACCGTGGGCCAGTACAATGCCGAAGTCTGGGTGGCCAAGGACGGTGTCGAAGTGAACGGCAAGTCGATCATGGGGCTGATGATGCTGGCTGCGGCGCCAGGCGATGAAATCCAGGTGCGGGCCAGCGGCGAAGAGGCCCGACAGGCGGTTGAGGCCCTGGCAAGGCTCGTCGAAGACAAGTTCGGCGAAGACTGAGACATAACAATAGATGCCACCGTCCGAGAACAACGAACGCATCCTCGGCGGTGTCGGGGTGTCCCCCGGCGTCGCCATTGGAACCGTCTATGTGGTCGATCGGCGCATGGGCCGGGTGCCCGAGTACATGATCACGGCGGAGGATGTTGCCGCCGAGCGTGACCGGCTTGGCGACGCCGTGGCAGGGGCGCGCGAACAACTGCGACAGCTCCGGGAACAGGCGGGCCGGCTTTCCGGGGAGGCGGCCGAGGAATTCGGATATCTTCTTGATGCGCATCTCCACATGCTCACTGACTCCCGCCTGTTACGTCAGGTCCACAATCTGATCGAGCGCAAGCGGATCAATGCCGAAGCGGCGCTGGTCTCCAGTCTCGACCAGATTGCAGCCGAGTTCCGGGCCCTTTCCGATCCCTACATGGCGGCCCGCATGCAGGATATTCGTGAAGTGGGGATGCGCCTGCTGCGCAATTTGATGCAAGCACCCTCAGCGGGTTTTGACCACGTCGCCGAAGGCACCATCGTGATTGCCGAGGAGGTGACGCCGGCCGACGCAGCGTTGATGGACCCGTCACGAATTGCCGGTTTTGGGGCGGCCCTCGGCGGGGCAGAGGGGCACACTGCGATCATGGCCCGCAGTCTGGGCCTGCCTGCGGTGCTCGGGGTGTCCGGATTGCTGGCGGCGGTAAGGTCGGGCGACCGGGTCATCGTTGACGGTAGCGAGGGGCGAATCATTGTCAATCCTGGCGAAGCCATGCTCGCGGACGCAATGCGCCGGCAACGGGCACTGGCGTTGGAGACCGCCGCACTCGCCCGGCTGCGTGACCAGCCGGCGACGACAGTGGACGGCGTGTCGGTTTCGCTCAAGGTGAATATGGAGTTGCCGCTGGAACTGGATGCGGCCAAGGCCGTCGGTGCGGCCGGTGTGGGCCTGCTGCGGACCGAATTCATGTTCATGAACCGCGCCGAACCGCCCGACGAGACAGAGCAGTACGAAACGTTGCGCCAGCTTGTCGAAGGTATGGCGGGAAGCCCGCTGACTGTTCGCACAATCGATGTTGGCGGCGACAAGCCGGACTGTGCCGTGGGGGTCGATTTCGAAGCTGGCGCAAATCCGGCGCTGGGACTCAGGGCGATCCGTCTTTCGTTAAGGGCGAAAAAGCTGTTCGATACCCAGCTACGGGCAATTTTACGGGCGTCGGCCCATGGGCCGGTCCGGATCCTGCTACCGATGATCACATCGCTTGATGAAATTCGGACGGTGCGTGACCGGTTGACCGACCTGAAGCGCGAGCTTGAGAAGAGCGGAGTCGCAGTGGCGGACCCGCTGCCGCCACTCGGCGCGATGATCGAGGTTCCGGCTGCGGCGCTGTCCGCCGACAGCCTGTCGCGCGCCGCTGATTTTTTTGCCATCGGCACCAATGACCTGACCATGTATACCCTGGCCATCGATCGCGCCAACGAGCAGGTGGCTCATCTCTATGATCCGATGAATCCGGCCGTGCTGCGGCTTGTGCAGTTCGCTGCCGAGGCTGGCCGTCGTGCGGGGATTCCCGTCAGCGTCTGCGGAGAGGTGGCCGGGGACGAGCGCTTTACCGCTTTCCTGTTGGGCCTTGGTCTGCGCGAATTGTCCATGGTTCCGCAGTCCCTGCCCCGGATCAAGCGACGGATTCGTCACCTGAACATCCGGGACGCCGTCACCCTGGCCGAGCATGTGATGGCGCTAGCCGATTCCCGCCAGATCGCCAGCACGCTCGACGCCTTCAACCGGGAGCTCGACGCGCGTATTGCTGCCGAATAAAGTCGTCCGCACCTGTTTCTTCAATATATAAAGAAATCTTTATGTTCTTATTGCCCTGGTTTCCGGGCGCTGTTATAAGCGCTGTCTGGACGGCATCGAGACAGAAACTTGCGGAGCCCGGAATCGCCATGACCACACAGCAGGACACCACGACGCAGGATTACAAGGTCGCCGATCTTTCTCTCGCCGGTTGGGGGCGTCGGGAAATCGCCATCGCCGAGACCGAAATGCCGGGGCTTATGGCGCTGCGTGAAGAATATGCAGGCAAGCAGCCACTGAAGGGGGCGCGCATTGCCGGGTGCCTTCACATGACCATTCAGACGGCCGTGCTGATCGAGACGCTGATCGCGCTTGGCGCCGAGGTGCGCTGGAGCTCGTGCAACATATTCTCGACCCAGGACCATGCCGCGGCGGCCATGGCCGAGGTGGGCGTGCCGGTTTTCGCCTGGAAGGGTGAGACCGAGGAGGAGTTTGAATGGTGCATTCACCAGACCATTCAGGGGCCCGGGGGCTGGACACCCAATCTGATCCTCGACGACGGCGGTGATCTGACCGCGATCATGCATGAGCAGTATCCGGAGTTGATGGCCGACGTGCGCGGTCTGTCCGAAGAGACCACCACCGGGGTCAACAGACTCTACCAGATGGCCAGGGCGGGCACGCTCAAGGTGCCGGCGATCAACGTCAATGACAGTGTGACCAAGTCCAAGTTCGACAATCTTTACGGATGCAGGGAGAGCCTGGTGGACGGGATCAAGCGCGCCACCGACGTGATGATTGCCGGTAAGGTCGCGGTTGTTTGCGGCTATGGTGATGTGGGCAAGGGCTCGGCCGCCAGTCTGCGAAGCCAGGGGGCGCGTGTGATGGTGACCGAGGTCGACCCCATCTGCGCCCTGCAGGCGGCGATGGAAGGATATGAAGTGGTCACCATGGAGGAAGCGGCGCCCGTCGGCGACATCTTTGTCACGGCCACCGGAAACATTGACGTGATCACGCTTGATCACATGCGGCAAATGAAAGATCGCGCCATCGTCTGCAACATCGGCCATTTCGATTCCGAAATACAGATCGGGGCGCTCAAGAATTACAAATGGGAAGAAGTCAAACCCCAGGTGGACGAGGTCGAATTTCCCGATGGCAAACGCCTGATCGTTCTGGCCAAGGGACGGCTGGTGAATCTGGGATGCGCCACCGGCCATCCCAGTTTCGTGATGAGCGCCTCCTTCACCAACCAGGTGATGGCGCAGATCGAGTTGTGGCACAATCACGCCAACTACGACAACCAGGTCTATGTGCTGCCCAAGCATTTGGACGAAAAGGTTGCGGCACTGCATTTGGGGCGGCTTGGGGCGAAACTGACCAAACTTACCGCCAAACAGGCCGAATACCTCGGCATTGACCGGGGCGGGCCGTTCAAGCCGGACCATTACCGCTACTGAACGCGGTTTGTTTTTCCCGATCGGCCGGGCGCCATCAGGCTTGTGCTGCGGGGGCCGCTCGCATTACTCTGGCCCTCGCATGAAGGTGGGGTGATATGCGCGGCCATCATTTGCCGATCATTGGGGCAAATCTTGTCCTGTCAGGAATTCTGTTTCCGGTTGCTTTGGCGCGCGCCCAGGCGATCGAGGCGAACACCGCCGATTTCATGATTGGTGCTGCGCTGGTTGTCACGGCTGTCGCGACCCTGGCTGCCGGGATTCATCTAGTTCGCCAGGCGCTGTTTCGGGCCCGCCATGCCCGCCGCGCCGCAAATGTGGCACAGGCGATGCTCGACAGTGCACCCGTTGCGGTTGTGAGCTGGGACAGTGAGGGGCGCTTCAGGGCCGGCGCACGGCTCGCAGACTGGCTTGGTCTGGCCCGGCCGCCCTCCGCATTCGCGGATCTCCTGGATACCACCGGCAAGCAGGGTTTCGTTCAGGCGGAATTCGCCCGCCTTGAAGAAGCTGCGCTCGCGCTGCGTGCTGGCAAGCACAACGTACCGGCCTTCGAGGTATCGGGCGCGGGCCGGCGTTTCCGTATCACCGGCGCCCAGGTGACCGGGGCCGGTGGCGCCCGGTTGTCGGCGCTATGGTTCGAGGATGTGACCCGAGAACGCGACCGTCTGGACGCCGAGATGCGGCGCGCTGACGCGCTGGCGGCCGACAAGGCGGCGCTTGAAGCGATGCTGGACGCCTTCGACTTTCCGGTGTGGCGGCGTGGACCGGCCCTCGGCCTCGAATGGGTCAATGCGGCTTATGTGAGTGCGGTGGAGGCCGGCTCGCGCGCCGAGGTTGTTGATCAGGGCGCTGAACTTGTCGCCAACGCCATCAGTGGCGGGGGACGGGAAAACGCGGCCCGCGCCCAGGCCAGCGGGCGTGGCGCGACCCAGAAACATTATGTGGTGATCGACGGTCAGCGTCGCGCCATTCAGGTTACCGATATTCCCTTGGTGGATGAAGGGGGTGCCATTGCGGGCTACGCCCGGGATGTGACCGATCTGGAGGAAGCCAGGGCTGAACTGGCACGCCACCAGGAATCCCACGCCGAGACCCTCAACAAGCTGTCGACGGCGGTGGCCATATTCGGAGCCGACAAGACCCTGGAGTTTTACAATAGCGCCTTCCTGAGGCTCTGGGGGCTGCCCGAGGAACTGTTGTCCAGCCGGCCTCACCACAGCGAACTTCTGGAGGCCATGCGCGAAAACCGCCGCCTCCCCGAGCAGGCCGACTTCCCGGCGTGGAAGCGCCAGCATCTGGCCCATTACACCGAACTGCTGGAGCCGCTGGAAGAGATGTGGCACCTGCCCAACTCTACCACATTGCGCGTGGTGACCCAGCCCCATCCTCTTGGTGGCCTGATCGTGTTGTTCGAGGATGTCACTGACCGCCTGGCGCTGGAGCGGTCCTACAACACGCTCATCGCGGTTCAGCAGGCGACGCTCAACAATCTCCATGAAGGTGTTGCCGTGTTTGGCAGTGACGGCCGATTGCGGCTGTTCAACCCGGCGTTCGGAACGATCTGGCAGCTTGACGAAGAGTTCCTGTCGCGAGAACCGCATTTTGATGAAGTGCTGGACCGATGCGCGCCGCTGTTTGATGGGGAATCGGCGCTGGATGACTTCAAGGCCCGCATTTTCAGCGACGATACCGAACGCGTGGTCAAGGGTGGACGCCTGTCGCGGGCCGGAGGCAGCGAGATCGACTATGCCGCAGTTCCTCTGCCGGACGGGGCGACATTGCTGACCTACCTCGATGTGACGGACAGCATCCGGATCGAACGGGCGCTCAGGGAGCGCAACGAGGCACTGGAGACCGCGGACCGGCTCAAAACAGAGTTTGTCGCCCACATGTCCTATGAGTTGCGAACACCACTGAACAGTGTGATTGGTTTTGCCGAACTTCTCGACAAGGAATACTACGGCCCGCTGAACAGCCAGCAGCACAACTACACCCGCAATATCCTGGAATCGTCAGAACAGCTCATGCTGCTGATCAACGACATTCTCGACCTGGCGGTGATCGAGGCCGGTGGCATGATGCTGGACCTGGGGCCGGTGGATGTGGCCGGCATGATCAAGACAGTGGCTGGCATGGTTCGCGAGGAAATCCACAAGCGCGAACAGACCCTCGACGTGGATGTGGCCGAGGGCATCGGCACCATGGAGGGCGACGAAAGGCGTCTCAAGCAGGCGTTGTTCAACCTGTTGAGCAACGCCATGAAATTCACACCGCCCCGGGGCCATATCACGCTCGGGGCCGCTGCCGAGGGTGACGACATCCTTTTCTGGGTGGCCGATACCGGAACCGGAATCGCCGCCGAAGAACAACAGAACGTTTTTGAAAGGTTCATTACCGGCAGCAACGCGCCCAAGGGTCAGGGCGCGGGTCTTGGGCTGTCGCTGGTCAAGAATTTCGTTGAACTGCATGGTGGCAGTGTCGATCTCAAATCGGCACGCAACAAGGGAACCCGCGTGACCTGCCGTCTGCCTCGCCACCAACCATCTACCCCTAAACCGGTTGCTTCAGTATCCCGTGCTGCCCGTGTCGATTGAGCCCCACCCGCACCGAACCATAACCTGGACGGGCGTTCTGGAGACGCCCGCCGCAACGGCGCGTTGCGCCACGCTGCTCGCACCGCTTCTGCGGGCGGGAGACGTGATTGCGTTGCAGGGGGATCTCGGGGCGGGCAAGACGGCGTTCGCGCGCGCCCTTATCCAGGCGTTGCATGCCGGTGAGGAGGTCCCCAGCCCCACCTTCAATCTGGTGCTGACCTATGAGCCGGCAGACCCCGGCGCACCGGTGATCTGGCATTTCGACCTCTACCGTCTGGAGCGGCCCGAGGACGCCTACGAACTGGGTATCGAGGAAGCCTTTGATGACGCCATCAGCCTGATCGAATGGCCAGACCGGCTGGGCCGTCTGTTGCCCGACCATCATCTTGAAATTCGCTTGCAGATGGGGAGGCGCGAGACCAGCCGGCGGATCGAGATACGGGTGCCCGATGGCGACCTGGCGCGATTTCGCTCCGCCCTTGAAGCCATGGGCCTTGAACCGGTTCACGCGGAGGCCGGCGACACATGACTACGAGGGTGAAGAGTGGTCCCGAACATCACCGTGAGCAGAGGGTTCGCCGCTTTCTCGACCGTCACGGCTGGGGCGATGCGGTACGGGCGTGTCTGGCGGGGGACGCATCCTTCCGCCGCTACGAACGTTTGTCCCGCGATGGCCGGTGCGTGGTCTTCATGGACGCGCCGCCACCCCGGGAAGACGTGCGGCCATTCCTTGCCATCACCCGCATTTTGAGGGACGCGGGCCTGAGCGCACCTGACGTGTTTGCCGAGGATCCGGGCGCAGGTTTTCTGCTGCTGGAGGACCTTGGGGATGATCTGTTTTCCCGCGTCCTCGCCCGGGACCCATCGCGTGAGCGCGCCCTTTACGAAGCGGCGGTGGACTGTTTGCTGGCCCTGCATGGGGCGAATACACCGACCGAAATTACCCTTGACCATGGCACCTACAGGGTACCCCCCTACGACCTGGCGCGCTATCTCGATGAAGTGGCGCTGTTCGTGGACTGGCATGTGCCGGCGCTTCGGGGCGATCCGTTGACGGCCCGGGAACGCGACCATTTTCTTGATCTTTGGCGTGCCGCTCTCGCCCCGGTTCGGGACGTGCGCGATGTGTTGGTGCTGCGGGACTATCACGCAGACAACCTGGTCTGGCTGCCGGAGCGCGACGGCCCCGGGCGGGTCGGACTGCTCGACTATCAGGACGCGGTGCTGGGCCACCCGGCCTATGACCTGGTCTCGCTTCTGGAAGATGCGCGCCGCGACGTCCCGCCAGCGCTGGCGGAGGCGATGGTGGCGCGTTACCTGGGCGCCCGACCGGAGCTGGACGCGGATACGTTCCGCGCGGCTTATGCGCTTCTCGGGGCGCAGCGCAACACCAAGATCATCGGCATATTCACCCGGCTTTTCGCCCGCGATGGCAAGCCGTCCTATCTCGACCTTATTCCCCGGGTCTGGGGATTGCTGGAACGCGATCTTGAACATCCTGCCCTTGCCGCGCTCAAAGACTGGTTCGACGACGCGGTGCCTGAGTTTCGGCGGCGCACTCCCCCGGACGCAAAAACCCTGTTTCGCTTGCCCAAACACGCCATGGTGCTGACAGCGGGGCTTGGCACTCGCATGCACCCGTTGACCACGACCACGCCAAAACCGCTTGTGGAGGTGGCAGGCAAGCCCATGCTGGAGCGAGCCCTTGACCGGCTGGCGGCTGCCGGCGTCGACGACGTAGTCATCAACATCCACCACCTGCCCGACATCATGCGGGCCTATGTAGCGGGCCGCGCCGCAGCGCTGCCGCATATTCGAATATCGGACGAGTCCGACGCGCTTCTTGAGTCGGGCGGCGGGGTGGTCAAAGCGCTCGATCTCATCGGTAGCGATCCGTTCTTTGTCCTCAACGGCGACATGGTCTGGGATGACGCGGGCGCTGACTGTTTCGTGCGACTGGCCGCGGCCTGGAAGCCGGAGCAAATGGATGCCCTGCTGCTTCTGGTCCCGACGGCCCAGGCCATGGGCTATGACGGTGCCGGCGACTTTTTCCTGGATTCGCCAGACCCTGGCCTTCTCGGGCCGCTGTCGCGTCGCGGCAACCGTGACGACGCGCCCTTCGTGTTCACCGGCATTCAGCTTCTCGCGCGCCAGGCGTTTGCCGATGCGCCCCGGGGGGCGTTCTCGCTCAATCGCATCTACGACCGGGCGCTCAAGGCGGGGCGATTATTCGGTCTGGTGCACGACGGCCGCTGGATGCATGTGGGTACGCGCGAGGCGGTGGCCGAGGCAACCCGGATGTTTGACGGAGGCTAATCGGAACCATGGTCCGCCGCTTGCGCGCTGCACCCAATCTCTACACCATTCCGGCCGGCGTGCCGTTTGCTCGGTCGCTGGCCCAAGGGGTGCTGGAACGCTACGGCGATGACCCGGACCGGCTGGCGCGGGTGACCGTGTTACTGCCCACGCGTCGCGCCGCCAGAACGTTGAGGGAAGAGTTCCTCCGCCTCACCGAGGGGCGGCCGCTGATGCTGCCGACCATGCGTCCGGTGGGCGACGTGGACGAGGACGAGCTGTTGTTCTTTGCGCCCGCGGTGGAGGCCGAACTCAATCTGCCACCCCCGACTCCGCCGATCTGGCGACAGCTCACGCTCACGCGTCTGGTTCAGGAATGGCAACAGCGCAGCCGCGGCGAGGCCATGCATCCTGCCCAAGCCGCCGTTCTGGCCAGTGAACTGGGACGGTTTCTTGATCAGGTGGCAATTGAAGGCCTTGCGTTCACGGCCCTCGACAATCTGGTCAAGGAAAACTTTGCCACACACTGGCAGAAAACCCTCGATTTCCTTGATATTGTGGGTTCGGCCTGGCCGGCGATTGTGGCCGAACGGGGCTACATAGACGGCGCAGAGCGGCGCACCCGGCTGACCGAAGCCCTGATTGGGCTGTGGTCTACCCAACCGCCCGACGAACCGGTGATTGCTGCCGGGTCCACCGGCAGTCTGCCGGCCACGGCGCGTCTGCTGGCTCTTGTTGCCCGGCTGCCCGAAGGCGCGGTGGTTCTGCCTGGCCTTGACATCGACCTTGATCAGGAAAGTTGGGACGCCATTGACCCCACCCACCCCCAATACACCATGAAAGCGCTGTTGTCCGGTCCCATGGGCGCGGTGCGCGAAGAGGTGCGGCTATGGCGCGAGGCGGACCGGACCCCCAACCTGAATGAGCGCAGACAGTTGCTGCGCGAGGCGCTCAGACCCGCCGCAACCACAACCGCCTGGCCGGAAATTGCGATAGACAGGAAGCGTGCCCTGAAGGGACTGCGACGGATTGATGCGCCGGGCCCGCGTGAGGAGGCCGGTGTCATCGCGCTCCTGATGCGGGAAGCGCTGGAGACGCCAGAGCGCACGGCCGCCCTGATTACACCGGACCGGTCGCTGGCGCGCCGGGTCGCCGGAGAGCTCAAGCGGTGGGATATTGCGGTGGACGATTCGGCGGGGGTGCCGCTCAACCACACGCCGCCCGGCGCTTTTCTCGGCCTGACCGCTGACATGGCGGCGGAGCGGTTCGCGC
>RFJA01000112.1 GCA_003695065.1 Alphaproteobacteria bacterium | reverse complement strand
GCTCATGCCTTCGAAATAGGGAGGATGCTGCACATAGGTGCTGTTGGGGTCCCAGTCATAGGTTTCACCCTCGGCCACCTCGATCTTCTGCCACTCCGGCGTGCCGGTGAACACGTCGGCATAGCGCTCGATGAACATCTCGCGGTTGACCGACGCTTGCACGGCTTCGCGAATTTCGTCATTGGTCGGCCAGATGTCCTTGAGATAGACGTCATTGCCATCGGCATCTTGACCGATCGGGTCGCGCGTGATGTCGATGCGCATGTTGCCGGCAATGGCGTAGGCGACCACAAGCGGCGGAGAGGCGAGGTAGTTTGCCTTGACATCCTGGGACACTCGGCCTTCGAAGTTCCGGTTGCCTGAGAGAACCGATACGCCCACGAGATCATTGTCATTGATGGCCTTAGAAATCTCCGGCGCCAGCGGGCCCGAGTTTCCGATGCAGGTGGTGCAACCATAGCCCACCAGATTGAAACCGAGCGCGTCCAGGTCGTCCTGAAGCCCGGCCTTGATGAGATAGTCGGTCACCACCTGGGAGCCCGGCGCCAGTGACGTCTTGACCCAGGGTTTGACCTTGAGCCCCTTCTTCACCGCGTTACGGGCGACAAGGCCGGCGGCGAGCATGACGCTCGGGTTCGACGTGTTGGTGCAGCTTGTGATCGCGGCGATCATTACGTCGCCATGACCAATCTGGAAATTCCTTCCGGCGACGTCGACCTTGCGCTCGAGATCGTCGGCCTTGCCGAAGGTGCCCTTGAGATGGCCTTCGAATTCCGCTGCTGCATCGGACAGGAGCACCCGGTCCTGGGGCCGTTTGGGGCCGGCCAGTGACGGTTCGACCGTGCTGACGTCCAGTTCCAGCGTATCGGTGAACACCGGCTCCGGCGAATCGGCGTCACGCCACAGGCCCTGCGCTTTGGCGTAGGCCTCGACCAGCGCGATCCGGTCGTCCTTTCGGCCGGTCAGCCGAAGATAGTTGAGAGTTTCTCGCGAGATCGGGAAGAAGCCGCAGGTAGCACCGTATTCCGGTGCCATGTTGGCGATGGTGGCCATATCAGCCAGGCTCAACTGATCGAGCCCGTCGCCGTAAAACTCGACGAACTTGCCCACCACGCCCTTCTGGCGCAGCATCTGGGTAACGGTGAGCACCAGGTCGGTGGCGGTGGTTCCTTCCTTGAGCTTGCCGGTGAGCTTGAAGCCGACCACTTCCGGGATCAGCATGGACACCGGCTGGCCAAGCATGGCGGCTTCTGCCTCGATGCCGCCAACGCCCCAGCCGAGCACCGCAAGGCCATTGATCATGGTGGTGTGGCTGTCAGTACCGACGCAGGTATCGGGGTAGGCGATGGTCCGGCCATCCACATCGCCGGTCCATACGCACTGGGCGATATATTCAAGGTTGACCTGGTGGCAGATGCCGGTGCCGGGCGGCACGGCGGAGAAGTTGTCGAACGCCTGCTGACCCCAGCGCAGGAACTGGTAGCGTTCCCTGTTACGGGCCATTTCATAGTTCACGTTTTCCTCGAACGCGGTCGGGGTGCCGAACTTGTCGACCATGACCGAGTGGTCGATGACCAGATCCACCGGGGCGAGCGGGTTGATCTTCTGGGGATCGCCGCCAAGCGCTTTCATGGCGTCACGCATGGCGGCCAGATCGACCACCGCCGGCACGCCGGTGAAGTCCTGCATCAGGACGCGGGCCGGGCGATAGGCGATTTCGCGGTCGGAACGGCGTTCCTTCTGCCAGTCGACGATGGCCTTGATGTCATCCGTCGTCACGGAAACCCCGTCTTCGTGGCGCAGCAGGTTTTCCAGAAGAACCTTCAGGGTATAGGGTAGCCGGGAGATGTCGCCCAACTGCTCGGCAGCGGCTTCCAGACTGAAATAATCATATTCCCTGCCATTGACGGTGAGTGTGCGGCGAGTCTTGAGGCTGTCTTGTCCAACGGTAGCCACAACCAGGTCTCCTTCGTGTCTTTGGTGCGCAGACGGGCCCCGGCCGTGGGCAGGGCCGGTCGCCGCGGCCGGATACGGGAAAAATACGCCCTGTGTTCTGCCGCAAATCACGTCATTTGCCAAGAGGGGCGCGCAAAAAAAGGTGCAAAATCATATGACGACCATTGGGCGAGGTGCTATAGCAGCCCGGGTGAGGGTGAAGAACAGGTGCAATTAATGGGTCCGAACCCTACGGTTCAGACACAGGACGGATTCGAGGCCAGAAGCCTCGCCTGCCGGCGTGCCGGACGGCTGGTGTTCGAGGGTCTCGATTTTTCGTTGGCGCCGGGGCAGCTTCTGGTGCTCACCGGGGCCAACGGGTCGGGAAAGTCAAGCCTGCTGCGCCTTGCCGCTGGACTGCTTTCACCCGCTGGCGGCGCGCTATTGCGGGCCGGCGTCGACCTTGCCAAGGATCGTGACAGTCATCTTGCCGATCTGCATTTCGTGGGGCACAAGAACGCGCTCAAGCCGACCCTTTCGGCGGCGGCCAATCTTGAGTTCTGGGCTCGTTTCCTGGGCGATGCGGGGAACGTGGAGCAGGGGCTCGACGCCATGGGACTCGGCGGCCTTGCCGATTTGCCGGCCGGTGAATTGTCTGCGGGCCAGCAGCGCCGGCTTGGGCTTGCCCGGCTTTTCCTGCGTCCGGCCACGCTGTGGCTTCTCGACGAGCCGACGGTGGGGCTTGACCAGGCCAGTCGAACGCGTCTGGCGGACGCCATGCGTCGGCACCTGGAGTGTGGTGGCATGATATTGGCGGCTACCCATGAGGATCTCGGGCTGTCTGGCGGCGTTCTGGAGCTTGAGCGATTTGCACCCCGGACCGCGCTGGAGGAATGGCTGTGAGATCCATTCTTGCGCTGTTGGGCCGTGACGTCGGGCTGTCCTGGGCAGCCGGCGGTTCGACCCGCCTGGCGCTGGCTTTCTTCGCGCTCACGGTCACGTTGTTTCCGTTTGGGGTGGGGCCGGGCGCGGCGACCCTTGCCAAGGTGGCGCCGGGCGTCGTTTGGGTGGCGGCGCTCCTGGCGTCCATGCTGTCGCTGGACCGGATGTTCGAGACTGATTTCGAGGACGGCAGTCTTGACCTTCTGGCCATCGGCCCATTGCCCTTGCCTCTTTTGGTTCTGGTGAAGACTGTGGCGCACTGGGTATCGACGGCGCTGCCGCTGCTGGTGCTGGCGCCGGTCCTCGCGATCACCTTGCAGCTTGAAAGCACGGCCTATCCGGCCTTGCTGGCAAGCCTTGTCATCGGTACGCCGGCCCTGAGCTTCATCGGGGCCATTGGCGCGGCGCTGACCACCGGGTTGCGCCGTGCCGGGGTCCTGTTGTCGCTTATCGTCTTGCCGCTTTACGTTCCGGTTCTTATTTTCGCCACAGGGGCGGTGGATGCTGCCCGAAACGGGTTTGACACGGCACCACACCTCATGTTCCTTGGGGCGGTAACCCTGGTCGCTGTGGTGGTTGGGTGCTGGGCGGCGGCAGCCGCACTCCGGCTGCACCTGGAGTAGATGTAGAGCCATAATGCATAAATTCGCCAACCCTACCCGGTTCCTGAAGCTTGCCGCGGCTGTCTTTCCCTGGGCGGCTGGGCTGACGATCGCGCTGTTTGCGGCGGGGCTGGTCATGGCGCTGGTGTTTTCGCCTGACGATTACCAGCAGGGCTCGACCGTCAGAATCATGTATCTCCATGTTCCGGCGGCGTGGATGGCGCTTTTCACCTACACGGTTCTGGCCGCGTCGGGTGCCGCCAGCCTGATCTGGAAGCATCCGCTGGCCGATGTGGCGGGCAAGGCGGCTGCTCCCATCGGTGCCATGTTCACCGCGCTGGCGCTCGTCACCGGCATGTTATGGGGCGAACCCATGTGGGGCACCTGGTGGGTGTGGGATGCGCGGCTCACGTCGGTTCTGGTGCTGTTTTTTCTCTATCTGGGATACATGGCGGTGTGGGACGCCATCGACAATCGGGCAACGGCTGGCAAGGCGGCGGCCATTCTCGCGGTTGTCGGGTTTATCAATGTGCCCATCATCAAGTTTTCGGTGGACTGGTGGAATACGCTTCATCAGCCGGCAAGTGTGTTTCGCATGGACGGTCCGACCATTGACGCCAGCATGCTATGGCCGCTCGGTCTTATGTTCGGGGCGTTCAATGCCTATTTTGTCACCGTGTTGATCTGGCGGATTCGGGCAGAGCTGCAGGCGCGCCGGGTGCGCGCGCTGGAAGATCTTCTGGTGCGCCAGACGGAACGGGAGAGTGCGGTATGACCGGCGTTTTCGACATGGGCGTCTATGCTCCCTACGTCTGGGGCAGCTATGGAATCGGCGTGCTGTTGCTGGCCGGGCTGGCGTACCAGAGTTGGCGCCGCGCCCGGATCACGGCTGCGCGGCTTGCGGCGCTGGAGGCCAAGGCACCGCATCGCCGTCGCCGGCGGGAGACGGGCGATGGCAGTTAGTCCGGCCCGGCTCAGAAAACGGCGGCGGCTGCTGCTGACCGTGGGCGGCGTCGTTGTCCTCGGTATTGCGGCGGCGCTTGTGCTCAACGCGTTTCGCGACAGCGTGGTCTTTTTCTACAGCCCGAGCGAGGTGCAGGCACGGCTTGACGACCCGTCGCTGAAGCTGGCTGACCGGCGTTTCCGGCTCGGTGGCCTGGTGGCAGAGGATTCGGTGGTCACGCTTGATGACGGTGTGACCACAGAGTTTACCGTCACCGACGGCGCGGGCGAGATCCGGGTCCGCTTTACGGGCATGTTGCCGGCTCTCTTTCGTGAAGGCCAGGGCGTGGTTGCCGAGGGTCGGCTAGAGGGCGCCAATCTGTTCATTGCCGAGGATGTTCTCGCCAAGCATGACGAGAACTATATGCCGCCCGAGGTTGCCGAGGCGCTGAAGAAGAGCGGCCACTGGGAAGGCCCGGAGGCGGCCCAATGATTGCCGAGATCGGCCACTATGCGCTGGTACTGGCGTTGGCTTTGGCGCTTTTGCTCGCCACCCTGCCGATGATCGGGGCGGCCCGGAACGACACCCTTCTGATGGCCGCGGCGCGGCCGTTGGCGGTGGGACTTGCCGCCTTTGTCCTGCTTGCCTTTGGCTGTCTGACCACGCTTTACGTCGTCTCCGACTTTTCGGTTGTGAATGTGGCGAGCAATTCCCACAGCGCCAAGCCGCTTCTGTACAAGATATCCGGCGTCTGGGGAAACCATGAAGGGTCACTGGTGCTCTGGGTGTTCATTCTCGCTCTGTTCGGTGCTTCTGTTGCGCTGCTTGGTGGCAACCTGCCGGCCCGGTTTCGCGCCCGGGTCCTCTCTGTGCAGGCGATGATCGCGCTCGGGTTTTTGCTGTTTACGCTTTTGACCTCGAACCCGTTTCTGCGGCTGGACCCCGTGCCCGCGAACGGTGCCGGGCTCAATCCGCTTCTTCAGGACCCGGGGCTCGCCTTCCATCCGCCATTTCTCTATCTCGGCTATGTCGGTTTTTCGGTGGCCTTCTCCTTCGCCGTAGCCGCGCTGATCGAAGGCCGGGTCGACCCGGCCTGGGCACGCTGGGTGCGGCCGTGGACCCTGGCGGCCTGGATCGCGCTTACCTTCGGGATCGCGCTGGGATCCTGGTGGGCCTACTATGAGCTTGGCTGGGGTGGCTGGTGGTTCTGGGATCCGGTAGAAAACGCGTCCTTCATGCCTTGGCTGGCGGGTACCGCGCTTCTTCATTCGGCGATCGTGGTGGAAAAGCGTGACACACTCAAAAGCTGGACCATCCTGCTGGCCATCCTGACGTTTTCATTGAGCCTCCTCGGCACCTTTATCGTGCGCTCTGGCGTGATCACGTCGGTCCATGCGTTTGCCTCTGACCCGGCCCGGGGCGTCTTCATCCTTGCCTTTCTGGTGCTGGTTGTGGGGGGCAGCCTGGCACTCTATGCGGTACGGGCACCCATGCTCAGGCCTGGTGGCCTGTTCCAGCCGGTCAGCCGGGAAGGAGCCCTGGTGGTGAACAATGTGTTGCTGGCGGTGGCCACCGGGACGGTGCTCCTGGGCACCCTGTATCCGCTCATTGAAGACGTGGTTTCGGGCCAGAAGGGTTCGGTAGGGCCGCCCTACTATGCGCTCACTTTTGTGCCCCTCATGATCCCGCTGATCGTTGCCATGGGGATTGGTCCCCTGCTGAAGTGGAAGCGCGACGAATTGGGAGCGGTCCTGCGCCGGGTGTGGTTGGCGTTCGTGCTCGCGCTGGGGGTGGCTGTGGTGGTCGCGTACCTCCAGGATGGCGGGCCGGTGATGGCCCTTGTTGGCGTTGCGCTTGGCGTCTGGTTGATCATCGCCTCGCTTGTCAAATGGGCTGAACAGGTTCGGCTCACCGATGGCCTCGCGGGGCTTGGGCGGCGTATCCGGCGGCTCAGGGGCGGCGTCTGGGGGATGGTTCTTGCCCACCTCGGCCTTGGTGTCGCGGTGCTCGGCATGACGGCGTCCACCGCCTGGGAAGAGGCGGTCCTGCAGGTCATGGCACCGGGAGAGACGGTATCCGTGGGCGGTTACGATTTTACCTTCGAGGGCGTGACACCGCTACCCGGTCCCAATTACACCGCGGTGACCGGGCGATTCTTGGTCAGCCGCGCCGGGCGCCCCTTTGCAGTTCTCGATCCGGAAACCCGCTACTATGCGGAGCCGCCCATGACCACCACCGAAGCCGCCATTCGGCCGACGCTCTGGGGTGATCTTTATGCGGTGGTCGGGGAGGAAGCCCGGACTGGCGGATGGGCGGTCAGAATATATTTCAAGCCCTTGCAGCACTGGATCTGGTGGGGCGCGGCGATCATGGGTTTTGGCGGTCTGCTGTCGCTGTTTGACCGACGCTGGCGCGTCGGCGTCGCGGCACGTGCCAGGGCGCGCGAATCCGAGACAATAGGGGTGCCTGCCACATGACCTGGCGCGCGTTTCTACCGATTGGTGTCTTCCTGGTGCTCGCGGTCGCTCTGTTTGTGGGGCTGGGACGAAACGCGTCCATCGTGCCGTCGGCGCTCGTTGGCAAGCCTGTGCCTACATTTGCATTGCCGGCGCTGGACGATCAGACCCGGGGCTTCACCAGCGCCGACCTCAAGGGCAACGGCCTGAGCCTGGTCAATGTCTTTGCCTCCTGGTGCGCGCCCTGCCGTGCTGAACATCCACAATTGATGGCGCTTGGGCAACGGGACGATGTCACTCTCTATGCCATTAACTACAAGGATGATCCGGCAAAGGCGCGGGCCTTTCTGGACAAGCTTGGCGATCCCTTCGCCGCCATCGGGGCTGATCCCACGGGGCGGGTTTCCATTGACTGGGGCGTTTACGGTGTTCCCGAAACCTACATCGTCAATGCCCGGGGCGAGATCATATACAAGCATGTGGGTCCCATCATGCCTCAAGATCTTGAGGCCAAGATCGTGCCCCTTCTCGATGGTGCCGGCTCATGATCGCCCGACTCATGATTATGATCGCTTTACTGATGCCATTGGGCGCGTCGGCCATCGGGGTGGACGAGAAGCAACTGGACGACCCGGCGCTGGAACAGCAGGCCCGCGCCATCATGAAGGAACTGCGGTGCCTGGTGTGTCAGAACCAATCCATTGAGGATTCCAACGCAGACCTTGCCCGTGACCTGCGCACCATTGTGCGAGAACGCCTCGCGGCGGGGGACAGCCCGCAGGAGGTCAAGCGCTTTATGGTGGAACGTTATGGCGAATGGGTGCTGCTCCGGCCGCCGTTAAATGCGCGCACGATTGCCTTGTGGGTGGGGCCGTTGCTGTTTCTGGCGCTTGGCGGCTTTGCGGCCTGGCGATTGATGCGCCGAGAAACCCCGCAAGCGCCGCCGCCGCTGAGCGCTGAGGAAGAGCAGCGGCTAAAACAGATCCTGGAGCGTGACTCGTGATCTGGATCGTGCTTGCGCTGATGACCGCCGCGGCTCTGGGATTCGCGCTCTATCCTCTGGTGCGTGGCGGGCGCCCCGACGCAGGCGCCAGCCGGCTTGCGGTCTTCGAGCGGCAACTGGAAGAAATTGCAGCCGACGAGGCAGCGGGCGCCCTTGGGCCCGAGGAAGCGCGGGCGGCCCGTCTCGAAATTGAACGGCGCATACTGGCGGCCGACCGGGAAGGACAAGGCGATCTGCCGGTGGAAACGGCGCGGGGACGACACACGTTGGTTGCGGCTGCCGGGGTGATTCTTGTGGCGGGCATGCTTCTTTATCTGAGCCTTGGAAGCCCACAGATGGAGGGGCACCCCTACCGCGCACCGGGCATCGACCAGGTGGAGGACGACGGCCCCGACATGAATGCATTGGTCGACCGGCTGATCGCGCATCTTGATGAAAACCCTGGCGATCTTCAGGGCTGGCAGCATTTCCGCAGGGCTGCGCCGCTCCTTGACCGGCAGCACGACCTGGCCGCAGCCTTGGCGCGGGCGACCCGGGCCCGGCCCGATAACCCGGCGCTGGCCATGCTTTATGCGGAAAGCCTGATGTTGCTTGCGGGGGGACGAATAACCCCGGCGGCTTCTCTGGCACTCGACAGGGTCGAGGAACTGGCACCCGGCAACCCCGCGCTCAGATACTATCGCGCACTGGCGCTCATGCAGCAGGGCGAGGTGGCGAAGGCCCGTGCGGCCTGGGCCGCGCTTCTCCAGGACACGCCGGCCGATGCGCCGTGGCGTGAGGACATTGTACGCCGCATCGCGCAGGCGGACCGCCAGCTTGGGCGCGACACCGGGCCGGACGGCGCGGGCGCGGCAATTGCCAGCCTGCCGCCGGAGCAGCGCCAGGCCGCTATCCGGTCCATGGTGGAGGGGCTTGCGGCGCGACTGGCGGACGAGCCCGAGAATCTGGATGGCTGGGTGCGGTTGGCCCGGTCGTGGCAGGTGCTTGGCGAAGCGGCGAAGGCGCGCGAGGCCTGGTTGCGGGTTCGCGATCTGGCGGAAAGGACTGGACGGTCGCAACTTGTCGCCGAAGCCGACGCGGCGCTCAACCGGCGTTGAAACGCATTTTCATCAAAGCCCACTAAAATTTTACCTTTTGTTAAGAGGGTGGGCGACAGGATAGCGCCTATCATGCGCCAGGCGTCTTATTCCAGTCGAGTCGAGCGGGTCGGGTAGCCCATGAAGATCACTTCCGACAGTTCCCTGTTTACGGCCCTGTCCAATTTTCCGGACCCGGCGCAGGTTCGCGATGCGGCGGCCCGACGGCAGTCCCAGCGCCAGAACGCGGTCGGCGATGCCGGCTCTGGCGGCCGCGATGCCCGTGACGCCGTTCGTCAGGACGTGCTGCGCCGCCGGCAGGCGGCCAAAGGGGCCGAGGCCCGAGCCACAAACACTGCGAATCGTCCCGAATCCAGGACAGCCGCTACGTCGGTCGCTGGTAGCCGGGCGGCGGGAGAGTTGTCGTCTGACCCCACCCGTGCCAACGCCTTCCGGCGCGAAGTTCCAAACACCGTCTCCAAACCCCGCTTTGTCCGTATGGGCCAGTTGGTGGATATCACCGTTTAATCCCGACCGGGCCATGGTAAGATGGGCCCATGAGTACACCGGACGCCGAAACCCCCTCTTTCATCCGCAAGATCCCCGCCGGAGATGATCGCCATCGCCTGGTGTGTGATACCTGTGGCTGGATCCATTATGAAAACCCGAAGGTGGTGGTGGGCTCGGTGGTGGTGCGAGGCCAGGCCGGTGCGGAGGAGGTCCTGCTGTGCCGCCGGGCGATCGAGCCCCGCCGCGGATACTGGACGCTGCCCGCCGGCTTTCTGGAAGAGCATGAGTCCACCGAGGCCGGTGCCATGCGCGAAGCGCGCGAGGAAGCTAACGCGGACATTTCCATCCGGGCGCTGATGGCGATCTATTCGATTCCGCGCATCTCGCAGGTTCAGTTGATCTATCTGGCTGAACTGAACCATCCCGAGGTCTCGCCCGGGCCGGAAAGTGCGGCAGTGGCATTTTTCCGCTGGGACGACATACCGTGGGCAGACCTCGCCTTTCCGAGCGTGCACTGGGCGCTGCGCCAATACCGCTCGCTTGGCGGACGCCGCGAGTTTCAACCGTTTACCAACCCTCCGGGAGAGACCGGCGATCGCTTGCCTGATGACGTCTGACGGGGGCTATTCCCCGGCTTCCCTCTGTGGCGCTTCACCATCAAGCTGATATTTGACAATCAGCGGATATTGGGCGAGGGCAAACAGGAAGCTCAGGGGCAGGAACAGAAACAGCTTGGCTGCGACCCAGGTGTCGGTGCTTTGAGTCCGCCAGATGATTTCGTTCAGGGCGGCTGACGCCACGAAAAACCATGCCCAGCGCCGGGTCATCAGTTCCCAGCCTTTTTCAGCCATCGGCGGAAATGATGCATCCAGCACCATCTTGAGATAATGCTGGCGGCGCCACAGCCCGAAAAACAGAACGCCGGCAAACAGCCCGTAGATGATGGTGGGTTTCAGCTTGATAAAGGTTTCGTTTTCGAAATAAAGCGTAGCGCCGCCGAACACCAGGACCACGGCGCCCGAGACCCAGAGCATGGCCGGGATCTTGCGTCTTGTGACATAGGTGAAAATCATGGCGGCGAGGGTGGCCACCATGAAGGCGGCGGTTGCCGGGAAGATGCCCCACTTGCCGTTGACCACGAAAAAAATCACCAGAGGGCCGATTTCGGTGAGCAGTTTGACGAGCGCGTTCATGATGCAGTCTCCTGCTGATCCAGGCCCACCAGCGCGCGGGCGAAATCGTCGGCCTTGAAGGGGCGCAGGTCCTCCACGCCCTCACCAACGCCGATGGCGTGAATGGGTAGCGCGAACCTGTTGGCGAGCGCCACCAGCACACCACCTTTGGCGGTGCCGTCGAGCTTGGTCATGATGAGGCCGGTCACATTGGCCACCTCGCGGAACACTTCGGCTTGCGAGATGGCATTCTGTCCGGTGGTGGCGTCGAGTACCAGCAGCACGTCGTGCGGTGCCGTCTCATCCTGCTTGCGCAACACCCGGATGACCTTGGCCAATTCGTCCATCAGGCCCTGCTTGTTCTGGAGGCGCCCGGCGGTGTCGATCATCAGCACGTCGGCGCCTTCCTCGCGCGCTCGTTTGAGCGCGTCAAAGGCAAGACCCGCGGCATCCGCCCCGACTTTCGACGACACGACGGGTACGCCGACCCGGTCCCCCCAGACCTGAAGCTGTTCAATGGCGGCAGCGCGAAAGGTGTCCCCGGCGGCCAGCATCACCCGTTTCCCCTGATCGCGGAACTGGCAGGCAAGCTTGCCGATGGTGGTGGTCTTGCCGGTGCCGTTGACGCCGACCATCAGGATCACATGGGGCTTGTGCTGCGGGTTGATTTCCAGCGGTCGGGCATGAGGGGCCAGAACCCTGGCCACTTCGTCGGCCAGCACCGCCTGCACTTCGGCCGGCGTGATCGTCTTGTGGTAACGCGATTCCCTCAACGCTGCCGTGACCCGGGTTGCCATCTCCATCCCCAGGTCGGCGGTGATCAGCAGGTCTTCCAGATCCTCGATGGTGTCGTCGTCCAGCCGAGCCTTGGTAAAGATCCCGGTGATGCCTTCAGCCAGCGCGGTCTTGGTCTTTTTCAGCCCTGACCGCAGGCGGCTGAACCAGCCCTGTTTTTCCGTAGCGTCCGTCATGCTGCGCGCACCTCGCCGACCAGTCCGGTGTCGGACCGGCCGGTAATGGTCACGTCAATGATGGTGCCGGGCGCCAGTTGGGCGTGAATCTCAACCGGCGCAAAGGTTTCGCTGTGGCCCGTGGCCTGTCCGCCCTCGACCTTTTCCACCAGGACCCGAGCCGGTTTGCCGATCTGGGCATCGAGAAAGCGATCGCGCCTTTCAGCCCCCTTGGTGCGCAGCCGGGCGGCGCGTTCCTTGCGAATTTTGACCGGCACCTGGGGCATGCGCGCCGCCGGTGTGCCCTTGCGTGCCGAATAAGGAAACACGTGGAGAAAGGTCAGATCGCACTGGTCCACCAGGCGCAACGTATTTTCGAACATTTCCTCCGTCTCGGTCGGGAAGCCGGCGATCAGGTCGGCGCCGAAGGTGACCTCGGGGCGCTTGTCGCGCACCGCCCGGCAAAAGGCGATGGCATCGTCACGGCTGTGACGGCGCTTCATCCTTTTCAGGACAAGATCGTCGCCGGCCTGCAGGCTGAGGTGCAAATGCGGCATCAGCCGGGGATTGGTGGTAATCACCTCCATCAGGGTGTCATCCACCTCGATCGAATCGATGGACGACAGGCGCAAGCGTGGCAGGTCGGGCACAAGATCAAGGATTTTCCGACACAGTGTCCCGAGGCCCGGCTTTCCCGGCAGGTCGGCGCCGTAGGAGGTCAGGTCCACGCCGGTCAGCACCACTTCGTTCAGCCCGGCGGCCACCAGCTTGCGAATCTGCTCCACCACCACGCCCATGGGAACGCTGCGCGAATTGCCGCGGCCATAGGGAATGATGCAGAAGGTGCAGCGATGGTCGCAACCATTCTGAATCTGGACGAAAGCGCGCGCTCGCTCGGCGAAGCCATCGATCATATGCCCGGCGGTCTCGGTGACGGCCATGATGTCGTTGACCGTGACCCGCTCGGCGCGGCCCAGCCCGAAGTCGGCGTAAGCGGCGCGGTCGAGCTTGCGATCATTGCCGAGCACATGATCCACTTCAGCCATGCGCGCGAACATGTCGGGGTCGGTCTGGGCGGCACAGCCGGTGACCACGATACGCGCGGTCGGATGGTCGCGCCGCGCGCGGCGGATGGCCTGGCGGGCCTGCCGGGTGGCTTCTGCCGTTACGGCGCAGGTATTGAACACAATGGTGTTATCCAGCCCCGCGTCAATGGCCTGACGGCGGATTACTTCCGACTCGTAGGCGTTCAGGCGGCAGCCGAACGTGATCACATCCGGTTTGGTCATGGCGCCGCCTCCAGGTCAAGCGTCCCGTGAAAAACGGTGGCGGTGGGGCCGGTCATCAGCACATGGCCATCCTCGCGCCATGTCAGGTCCAGGGTGCCACCGTCCATTTCAATGGCTGCCGCGCCGTCGATCAGGCCGCGCCGGGTTGCGGCGACCACACAGGCGCAGGCCGCCGATCCGCAGGCGAGCGTCACCCCGGCCCCGCGTTCCCAGACGCGAACCCGCATGGCGTCGCGTCCGCGCACTTCGGCCACGCTCACATTGACCCGTTCGGGAAACAGCGGATCCTGTTCGATCCTGGGGCCTACGGCGTCCAGGTCCACCGCTTCGGCGTCTTCCACGAAAAACACCACATGGGGATTGCCCATGCTGACGGCCACGGGGGCGCGCAGTTCGACCCCGGCGGGGGTGGTGACAGCGAAATCCACGTCCAGCGTATCCATTGCGCGCGCCAGCGGGATATCCTTCCAGTCAAGGCGTGGTTCACCCATGTCCACGGTGATCCGCCCGTCGGCTTCCGCACTGGCCCGGAGCACGCCGCTGCGGGTTTCGATGGTCATGTCCCTTGCTCCGGTCTCGGCAAAGGCCAGGGCCGCCACGCAACGCGTCGCGTTGCCACAGGCCCCGGCTTCGGACCCGTCCGGGTTATGGATGCGCATGAACAGATCGGCGCGTGTCGAGCGCTCCAGCGTGATCACCTGATCGCAGCCAACCCCGCACTTGCGGTCGGCCACGGCGCGGGCGAGCTCTGACGATGGCGTGAATCCGTCGGCGCGCCCATCGAAAATGACGAAGTCATTGCCGAGGCCGTGCATTTTGACGAACCGTCGTTCGCTATTGTCGCGCGTTCCCTTCATACCGGCGTTATATGGGGGCAGGGCGCCCAAAGTCCACTCAATTTCGGCTATCCGAAGACGAGCGGCACCAGCAGATAGGCAAGCCCGGTGATCACCACGATTCCCACCAGATTCAATCGGAACCCTGCCGCGGCCATGTCCGGAACATGGATATGGCCGCGCGCGAACACCACCGCGTTGGGACCGGTGGCCACCGGCAGCATGAAGGCACAGCTTGCCGCCAGCGCCGCTGGCGCCGCGAGCATCATCGGTGAATGGGAACTGGCATCGGCCAGGGCGCCCAGAATGGGCAGAATGGTGGCGGTGGTCCCGGTATTACTGGTCAGTTCGGTCAGGAAGATCACCAGCGTGACTATCGCCGCGATCAGCGCGATCAGATGCCAGGTGGTGATGGTGTGGAGCTGACCACCGATCCAGTCGGCAAGCCCGGTGGCGGATACCTGTGCAGCCAGGCTCATGCCGCTGCCAAACAGGATGATCACGCCCCAGGGGATGCGTTCCGCGGTTGGCCAATCCAGAAGAAAAACCCCGCGCCCGGCTTCCCGTCCCGCCGGAATCAGAAACATCATGGCCGCGCCGCCGACGGCGATGATGGTGTCGGAAAGGCCCGCAAGTCCCGGAATCATCTGCAACAGCGGGCGCGTCATCCAGGCGACAGCGACCACCCCGGAGGCGACCATCACGCGGCGCTCGACCTGGCGCACCGGGCCCAGCGCCGCGAGTTCATTTTCCACCAGTTGCTGCGCCGCCGGGTTCGGCGCGAGCCTCATGGGGAAGGCCAGCCGGGTGAGCACAAGCCAGGCCAAGGGTACCATCACCACCACCACCGGTACGCCAAACAGCATCCAGTGGGCGAAAGTGATTTCGATTCCGTAGTGCTGGCGCATATAACCGGCGACCAGGGCGTTGGGCGGAGTGCCGATCAGGGTGCCGAGCCCCCCGATGCTGGCCGAATAGGCGACGCCGAGCAGAAGTGCGATGGCGAAGCGGTTGTTGTCCCCGATTTCGTCTTTGTGCTCTGCCATCACCACGGCGGCTACCGAGAGCGCGATGGGGACCATCATCATGGTCGACGCCGTGTTGCTGACCCACATGCTCAGCAGCGCGGTCGCCACCATGAAGCCCAGCATGATGGCGGAGGGATGGTCGCCGACGCGTCGCAGGATATTGAGTGCGATTCGCCGGTGCAGGTTCCAGCGTTCCAGCGTGACTGCCACGATGAAGCCGCCCAGCAGGAGATAGATCACCGGGCTGGCATAGGGTGTTGTGGCCTCGGCCAGGGTCGATATGTCGAGCATGGGAAAGAGCACGATGGGCAGGAGCGAGGTGGCGGGAACGGGAATCGCCTCGGTCGCCCACCAGCTCGCCATCAGGGCGGCTACAGCTACCGTGCGCCAACCGGCGACCGACAGGCCCTCGGGCGGGTCCATCAGTATCAGCAGGCCGAACAACACCGGCCCCAGCACCAGCCCCACCCTCTGATATGTGGCCATACCGGCCTTGCTGTGCGCTGTGTTTTCCACAACCACGCTCCCCTTTTTGTGGTCTCAGGGGTAGCAGATTTCGGGCCGGGTCACTAGCCGGAGAACCAATGGCTCTGGTATTAATCCGAAATGTCTCACTGGTTCGCCAACGCACCCAGTAAGAGTGTTGGGTGTAAGCGAGTGTTCCGATTTTTGCTGTGTCTCTGGGCTGCCGCCCCTTATCTTGACCTGCGCCTCTTGTTCGTCGCCCTTTACTATTTTCTGTCGGAAAACTTTACATTAATTTCGGATACGTCGGGAAGATTCCGCAGAGTTCTGCCACTGGTCCGGCAATTGCATGGTTGCCGAAGAAAAAATTTGCAAAAAGGATATGACCATGCGCTTGTCCAGATTTACCGCTTTTGTTACCGCCGCGGCAGCAACGGTCCTGATGGCCGGGGCCGCCCACGCGGTCGCGATCCCCGGCCTTTTCAATACGGGTGTGGATGCCGGCGGTGTCGCGCTGGTCGGGGGTAACGGGGTTGCTGATCCGCATTACACGGTTTTCAGCTCTGACCTTGCCGTGCCCACGGGCGTTTCAGCCGTCACCTATTTCAATCCTGCTTATGCGGCAGAAGATGCGGATTCGCGCTGGATTTCTCACAGCTCCAACGGGTCCCCGGGCAACGGAACGACAACGTTCCGGCTGACTTTCTCGCTGGCTGGTGATCTCGATCCGTCAACTGCGGTCATCACCGGCCTCTGGGGCGCTGACAATAGCGGCGCCATTTTCCTGAATGGTGTTGATACGGGGGAAAGTCGGTTCGGTTTTAACGCTCTGGCGCCGTTCACCATCAACAGCGGGTTCGTGACCGGGCTCAACACGCTTGATTTTGTGATCACCGATTTCGGGCCGCCGCTAGCGTTCCGCGTCGACAACATCAGCGGTACCGTCGACCGGCTTGTGGAACCACCGCAACCGGTCCCGGCCCCCGGTGCGTTGGGCCTTCTGGCGATCGGCCTTGCCGGTCTGGCGATGCGCCGGCGTCGGTAAATCGCGACCCTGTCGCAATTGGAATTCTCATAAAAAAGGGCGGCGCTTGGGCGTCGCCCCTTTTCTTGACTTCCCGCCGCGCTCAGCCTATAAAGCGCGCACTTCCGCGAGGAAACCACATGCAGATCAGCGCCCCATGGCCTGGCGCCGGGGTGCCCACCAGTCAGCGAGCGTTCGCCCACTGGTGCCGTTTTTGTTTGCTGTGGGTTTCACGCTGGTGCGTCGTTTCCCGCCCTGGCGGAAATGACGAAATGGGTTAGGACAACTGGTTCAGGCGATGTTCGACAGTCTGCAGGACAAGCTCGGTGGCATCTTCGACAAGCTCAGGGGGCGTGGCGCTCTGAGCGAGGCCGACGTGACCGCCGCATTGCGCGAGGTGCGGGTGGCGCTCCTCGAAGCCGACGTGGCCTTGCCGGTGGTCAAGGACTTCGTTGCGCGTGTCAAGGAGCGCGCGGTGGGTCAGGAGGTTCTGCGCTCCGTCACCCCCGGCCAGATGGTGGTCAAGATCGTCCACGACAATCTGGTCGAGATGCTGGGCGGCGACTCCGTTGGGCTTGAACTGGATGCAACGCCGCCGGTGCCGGTCCTCATGGTAGGTCTGCAGGGATCGGGCAAGACCACCACAACGGCCAAGATCGCCAAGCGCCTGCAGGACAAGGACAAGAAAAAGGTCTTGATGGCGTCCCTCGACGTGCGCCGGCCGGCGGCCCAGGAACAGCTCAAGGTGTTGGGTGAGCAGGCCGGGGTGGCGACGCTGCCGATCGTTCCGGGTCAGATGCCGGTGGACATCGCCAAACGGGCGATGAATGCGGCGAAGCTGCAGGGCTTTGATGTGGTGATGCTCGATACCGCCGGGCGCCTGCATGTGGACCAGGCGCTGATGAGCGAGGTGATCGCCGTGCGCGACGCGACAGGTCCGCACGAAACCCTGCTGGTGGCCGATGCGCTCACCGGTCAGGATGCGGTCAACGTGGCGACCCAGTTTAACGAACAGGTGGGCATCACCGGCGTGGTGCTGACCCGGATGGACGGCGACGGGCGGGGTGGTGCGGCCCTGTCCATGCGTGCGGTCACCGGCAAGCCGATCAAGTTGATCGGGGTTGGCGAGAAGCTCGACGAACTCGAAGGT
>RFJA01000111.1 GCA_003695065.1 Alphaproteobacteria bacterium | reverse complement strand
CATGTTGATGGACGTGCTGGACGCGTTGAAAAAGGCCAGGACCCCGAAGCAAAGCGCGTGAGGGAATTGGGAAACGGCGGCAGCTTTCAGAGGGCTTTGTGGACACACAAGACTGGTCTTCAGACGGCCCTTCCGTAAACTGCCGGGACCGTGGACGATTCAGTTCAAGACTCAGGGATACGCGACAATAACAAGCGGGGCAGCGTAGCGGATTTTTTGCGGCCAAGGCTCAAGGCAGGGGCGCGGGTGTCAGTTGTGTCCGCCTACTTCACCATTTACGCCTACGAAAAACTGAAGGCGGGTCTCGATCGGGTTGAACATCTTGATTTCCTGTTTGGAGAACCGGCCTTTGTCAATCGGCTGGACCCGGACAAGACCGAAAAGAAGGCCTTCCTGCTGGACGCCGAGGGGCTTTCTCTGTCCAATCGACTGGAGCAGAGACGCATCGCGAAGGAGTGCGCGGAATGGATTGAACGCAAGGTTGATATCAAGACCGTCCGCCAGTCCAACCTGCTTCACGGGAAAATGTATCACATTGCGAGAGAAGGGGTGGAAGACGCTATTATGGGCAGCTCCAACTTCACCGTGCGCGGCCTGGGTCTGGGGAAGGGGGGCAACAATATTGAGCTGAACCTGATTTTGGACAGCAACCGCGATCGGAATGATCTGAAAGGGTGGTTCGACGATTTGTGGAGCAATGAGGATTTGGTCAAGGACGTGAAAGAGGAGGTGTTGAACTACCTGCGGAAGCTCTACGCTAATCATTCACCGGAATTCATCTATTATCTCACCCTTTTTCATCTGTTCCGGGACTTTCTGGACGGCACTCGGGATGTTGACGAGGATCTGCGCCGCCTGGCGCTGCCGGATACCCAGATCTGGCGCAAGCTGTATTCTTTTCAGAAGGACGGCGCAAAGGCGGCCATTAACAAGATTCTGGCCTGCAACGGATGCATCCTGGCGGACAGTGTGGGACTGGGAAAGACCTACACGGCGCTGGCGGTTATCAAGTTTTTTGAGCTGCGCAACGAGCGCGTGCTGGTGCTTTGTCCCAAGAAGCTCAGCCGCAACTGGACGGTTTACCGCAGCCCCAGCACCCTGAATCCGTTCATGGACGACAGATTCCGCTACGACGTGCTGCACCACACGGATCTGTCTCGTGACGCCGGCATGGTCAACGGCATTGATCTGGCGACACTGAATTGGGGCGCCTATGACCTCGTTGTAATCGACGAGTCCCACAACTTCCGCAACAACAAGCTTGCCACCCAGCGCCCCGGGGACTCGGCCGTGCAGCCCCGCCGAAGTCGTTATCAGCGCTTGATGGAGGACATCATTTCCTCCGGCGTGAAAACCAAAGTGTTGCTGCTGTCGGCCACTCCGGTGAACAATCAACTGGCTGACTTGCGCAACCAGATTTCCTTCATCGCTGGCGGGGATGTGGCCCGGAATGAAAGCGCTGATGGGGCTTTTGCGGAAACGCTCGGTATCCCCTCAGTCAAGGAGACTACCCGGATGGCCCAGACGCACTTCACCAACTGGGCCAAACGTCCAGTCCACCAGCGTAAGACGCGAGACCTGATCGCCGCCATCGGCGGGGATTTCTTTAAACTGCTTGACGGCCTCAGCCTGGCTCGATCCCGACGACAGGTGGCGACGTATTACGCCGACGAGATGAAGCAACTGGGGGGCTTTCCGGACCGGCCGCCCCCCAAGGCGATTCACTCTCCGATTGATCTGGAGCAACGATATCTTTCTTTTGAGCAACTCGATGAAGAAATCAGCGCCCTCAGTCTGGCTCTGTATCATCCCACCAGTTTTCTGCGTGACGATCTTTCCGACTCCATACGCGAATCCTATCAGGACCGGATTCTCGGCGGGTTCACCCAGGAAGGCCGCGAGAAAATCCTCATCGCCATGATGAAGATTAATTTCCTCAAGCGCCTGGAAAGTTCGGTGGATTCGTTTCGCCTCACGCTGCAACGCACGGTCGGGAAGATTGATCGGCTTGAGGAGCGCATCATCGCGTTCGAGAAGCACCTGGACGAGAATCCCGATTTGGACTACGAAGCCCTCAGACCCGAGCAGTTTGAGGATCCCGATTTCGACGAGGAAGATTTCACCATTGGCGGGCGTCGCCGAATTCACCTCGCGCACCTCAAACTGCCCGAATGGCTCAAGGCCGTCCGCAACGACCGCACGCAGCTCCAGTTTCTGATTGAAAAAACCCAATCAGTTACGCCGCGCCGCGACGGCAAATTGACGGATCTCAAGAAGCTTATTGAAGATAAGGTCCGTCAGCCCACCACCAACCGGGACGGCAAGCCGAACCGCAAAGTGCTGGTGTTCACCGCCTTTGCCGACACGGCCCGTTACCTGCACGACCAGTTGGCTCCCTGGGTCCGTCAGGAGCTGAATATTCACATTGGCCTGGTCTGCGGTGACGGCGGCAATGCCGCGTCCCTGGGGCGCGGTGACTATGACGACATCCTCACCAACTTTGCGCCGTTGGCGAAGGAGCGCGCCAAACAGACCGCGCGCTTCCCGAATCAGGACGAAGAAATCGACCTGCTCATCGCCACCGATTGCATCAGCGAAGGCCAGAACCTGCAGGACTGCGACCTGCTCATTAATTACGACATTCACTGGAATCCCGTTCGCATTATCCAGCGGTTCGGCCGCGTGGACCGTATCGGGTCCCGAAACAAATCCGTGCAGTTGGTCAACTTCTGGCCCGTGGCCGACCTCGATCGCTATCTTGGGATCAAACACCGGGTCGAGGCCCGCATGGCGCTGGCGGACCTGGCCGCCACCCAGACCGACAATCTGCTCGACACCTCCCAGCTCGAAGATCTCATCAAGGATGACCTCCTGTTCCGCGACCGTCAGCTCAAGCGGATGAAGGAAGAAGTCCTCGACCTGGAAGATCTCGATGACACCGTCAGTCTGACTGATTTCTCGCTGGACGAATTCCGCCTTGACCTCCTCCGTTACCTCGAAGCGAACCGCGATGTCCTGGAGACGGCCGGTGAGGGGCTGTATGCCGTGGTTCCGCCCAGGTCGGATCTGTTCAGGGCCGTCCAACCCGGCGCGCTCTTTTGTCTGCGCCATCGGCCGGCGGCGCTCAAGCGGCTTCAGGGCGAAAAGCAACCGCGGGATTCCTCCCACCTGAACCCCTTGGCGCCATACTATCTCGTTTACGTCCACGACGACGGCATGGTGCGTTATGGGTTTGCCCAGCCCAAGGAAGCGATGCTGCTGCTGCGCGACCTTGCCGCCGGTGAATCCAACGCCTTCGAGCAACTCTGCGACCTGTTCGACCAGCGCACCGAGCAGGGCGCCGACATGAGCCACTACAATGGCCTGCTCAAGCACGCCTTGGCCTCCATCGAGCGCGCCTTCCAGAAGCGCGCCGCCTCCAGCCTGCTCTCCGGCCGGGGAGCCGTCTTGCCCACGGCCACCGAGGCCCCCAGCTCCGACGGCGGCGACTTCGACCTCGTCACGTGGTTGGCCATTCTCGAACCCGCAGCGTTGTGAAAGAGCACCAGCAACTCGAATGGAAGGAGACCTGGCGCGACGAGTTCCTCGCGGTGATCTGCGGTTTCGCCAATGCCGAAGGCGGCAGACTGCACATCGGCCGGAACAACAAGGGCGAAGTCGTCGGGCTCCCGAACGCCGCCAAGCTCCTGGAGGACATCCCCAACAAGGTCCGGGACATCCTTGGCATCCTGGTCTCCGTCCGGTCCCACAAGGACAAAGGCCGGGCGTGGTTGGAGATCGTCGTGGATGCCTACCCGAACCCGATCAGCTTTCGCGGACGGTATTTCCAACGCTGCGGCAGCACGGTGCAGGAATTGAAGGGAGCCGCGCTCGACCGCTTCCTCCTGCGCCGTCAAGGTCGCACTTGGGACAGCGTGCCCGTGCCCGGCGTCAAGGTTTCCGGCCTCTCCACTGCCGCCATCCGCCGCTTCCGTGAGCTTGCCCGGGACAGCGGTCGCCTGGAACCGGCGGACCTGCGTTCTTCCAGGGCCGCGCTCATCGAGAAACTCCAGCTCACCGAGGGCGCCTACCTCAAGCGCGCCGCCGTGCTGCTCTTCCACGAGAACCCGGAACGCTTCGTCACCGGCGCCTTCGTCAAGATCGGCTACTTCCGTTCCGACTCCGAGGTCGCCTACCACGACCTGATCCAGGGCGACCTCTTCACCCAGGCCGCCAGGACCATTGACCTCGTCCGGACCAAGTACCTCAAAGCCGCCATCTCCTATCGTGGCATCCACCGCATCGAACGGTTTCCCGTGCCCGATGCCGCCCTGCGCGAAGCAGTGCTCAACGCGCTCGTTCACCGCGACTATGCCGTCGGCGCGCCCATCCAGATCCGTGTCCACGAT
>RFJA01000110.1 GCA_003695065.1 Alphaproteobacteria bacterium | reverse complement strand
CGGCCAGACTGTTGCGGTCGGTAATGGCGATGGCCCGGTGGCCCAGGCGCGCGGCAGTCATTACCAGTTCTTCGGGGTGCGATCCGCCTTCAAGGAAGGTGAAGTTGGAGGTGACCTGCAGTTCGGCATATGGAATTGACGTCATGGCGCCAACTCATCCGAAAAAGCCATGAAGATACCAGCGCGGATCCTGATCCGGCCGGTAGAGTCCGGCGCGAAACAGCCAGAACCGCGCGCCTGTGTCGTCTTCTATGGCGTAATAGTCGCGCACCTCGTGGGGGGCGACGAAGGGAAAGTCCCGGTTCGGCCGCCGCCACCATTCGGGCGTGATCCGCTCCGGCCCGTCGGCCCGGCGCACCCGGTGGGGGCGGTGTCGCCAGTGAAACAGAACCGGCGGGTCGTCCGGTACCGGTGCCATGGCGGTCACTGGTTCGGGGTGAGGTAAAAGGCGCAGGGGGCGGGGACGGTCGGTGGGCCACATTTCAGCGGGTGCGTGCATGCCAAGCGGGTTTGTTTTGATGACCGCGCGTTCGGGCAGCCAGCTTTGGCGCGGTGCGACGCGGGCGATGCGGTCGAAGCCGAAGCGGTTGCCCAGCCGGTCGACGAGTGCGGCCAGGTCGCCGGTGTCATGGTTCGGGTCATTGGTCCAGCCGGTCTGGGTGAGGGCAAGGGATTCTGTTTGGGGAGCAGCGAGCACCAGCGCGTCAATGCCGAAACCGGGGTCAAGCGTTTCAAGTTTGGGCGCAAACAGTCGCATCCAGACCGCAGGGTCGCGGTTGGGGCGGCTAAGCCCGATTTCGACCCCGATGATCCTGCCGTCGCACCGATAGGCGGAAAGTGTGATCCGGCGCGCGCCGTGTGCTGCCGACTCCAGCCGGTGGGCAAGGGCGAGCGCCAGTTTTTCCGTGGCCATGCGAATGTCTTCAGGCGCGCCGATGGGGTCAGCGAAGGTCATGCGCTCGCGCCACGCAGGCACGGGCAGACGGGGGGACAAGGGCTCGTCTTCCACCCCCGTTGCCTGATCGAGGCGTAATAGAAGGCTGTCCCCGAACCGGTGCGTCAGGTCGGCCCGGGTCAGGGGGTAAAGGTCGCCCACACGATGCAGCCCGAAGGCGGAAAGTGCGTCTGTGATGTCGGGGGATAGGCGCAGGCCCGCCACCGGCAGTGGAGCCAGAGCCGCGCGGGCATGGTCCGGGCTTTCAAAAGGCGGCAACACCGCGATATTGCGGTCACTGGTGGCGAAGCGCGCAACAGCCCAGGCTGCGCCCGGTGTGTCCGCCACGCCCGCGGTTGTTGTCAGTCCCCTGTGGCGCAGGCGATAGATGACGTCTTTGAGAAGGGCTTCTTCTCCGCCAAACAGGTGGGCAACACCGGTCAGATCCAGAAACAGCGTGGTCGCGTCCGCTACCGCCACATAGGGGGTATAGAGGATGGCCCAGCGGGCCAGCCGGTCAAGAAGCGCGTGATCTGCCACCGGGTCGTGGGGACGCACGGCGAGATTGGGAACGCGTGCGCGCGCATCGGCGAGCGCCAGGCCGGGCATGAGCCCCATGTCCTCTGCTGCCGGGTTGACGGCGCTCACCATCACCCGATTGCCGGACTTGCAGGCAAGCGCTAACGGGCGGGTGCGATAGTCAGCTATTTTCCGGGCCACGCGATCGGTGGCAAGCCAGGGAAAATACAGCGCGGCAATACGGCGACGAGGCCGTTGACGGGTGGCCATGACCGACCTCAGCCCGTGGCGCGGCGGCGGGGGAGGGTGGCGTCCTCTCTTCTTCCGTCCGCCAACAGGTGCAGGCATCCGTCCCGCCAGCCCAGGGTCCACGTGCCGGGGCGGCCGTGGCGGCAGCGCACCAGTTCTACCGTCCAGGCGGGATGGCCAAGGCCGGGTTCGCCGGCGTCGTTCGGGTGGCTTGGGGCGGCGGCGATCCGCCAGCGGGTCAGTGTGCCAGCTCCGTCATTATGGGAGTCGCGCAGCAGAAAGGCGGTCACACCACTGGTTTCAGCGGCAAGCTGCAGACGGCGCACCGCGGTAAGCGCCGCCACGCGCACTTCGGCCACCACGGCGGCGAGCGCGGGGCTTTGCAGGGCTTCCTCGGCCGCCCACAGAAGGTCGCGATCGCGGGCAATGCCAGAGACCAGAATCAGCCGCTCCGGTGGCAGGCCAAAGGCCACAAGTCCCGGCGCATAAAGGCTATGACCCCGTTCCAGCCACAGTACCGGGGCGTTGGCCTGTTCTGCAATCCGGCCCGTGATGAGGGCGGTAAAGGCGTCCGCCGCGCCGGTCGTGGCTGCCGTCATGTCATGAACCCCGCCAAGCGCCAGACCGCCGCCCAAGGTTGTATCTATTGCTGGAACGCCGAACCTCAGGGTGCGACCGGAATTGTATCGGGTGTGCGATTCGATGGTCGCAATATGTTTCCGTAACCGGTTTATAATATGTTGTTTTTTAGACTTCATAGGGACCGTACGCCTTTATGTGTTCATGATTTGTTCTAATCCGGAAAACCCATATGAGTCAAGATTGTGCCCTGTGCCGGCATTTATGTGTGTGGGCCGAGCGCCGCCAACTCTGGACTCAAACCTGCCCCTGCAGGTAAATCAGACCGGCGATCAAAGCGAGGAAGCTTGTCAACACCCACAAGTTAAGCTTGATCGAGGCACGGGCGCGCTTGCGCTCCCACCAGGTCCGGGGACCGATGCCCCGGAAAATGAAGACGATCTGGGCGGTCAGGATGACCGATACCACATTGGCAGCAAGCAGCGTGGCGGCACCGATCGCCAGATAAAACTCGCCAGCGCCGGCCATGATGCCGAAGGTGGCCGCCGGGGGAAGCAGCGCCACTGCAACCATGACCCCCACCAGCGCGGTGGACACTCCGGTGGTCAGTGACAGGGCCGCAGCAGTGCCGGAGGCCAGCGCCAGCGCCAGGCTGCCATAATTGACCACCGTGCGATCCAGGAGCTCCCTGCTTTCAAGACCATAGGGCCAGATCAGACCCAGCGCCATGGTGATGGCCAGTGTCATGGACAGGCCGAAAACCGTCGTCCTGATGGAGCGTACCATCAGGTCCTTGTCACCAACCGCAACGGCGAATGCAAACGCAAGATTGGGGCCGAGAAGGGGCGCAATGACCATGGCGCCGATCACCACCGCCACATTGTCCTGCAACAATCCGATGGCGGCCACCACCGTGGACAGCACAACCAGAAGAATGAAATTGGGACCGGTGTCGGACCCCTTGAGCATGTCATTGTACAATTCTTCCCGGGTCTCTACGGCAGGGGACCGGTGCTCTTCCTGATTGCTGTCCGGTTGCGGTACAACGGCCTGGACCGGAAAAATCACGACCTGAGCTTCTGGATCGCTCCCCAATGTTGCCTGGATGGCGTCCAGCAATTTCTGGCGATCCTTCGGACCGGCAACGATCCGACAGGATTCGAGACCTTCGTCTTCCACCTGGATCTGGGTCAGTCGCGCGCCATATTTCTCCGCGATGGCGCGCAGTGTATCAACCTGTCCGCTGGAGGCCGTGATTTCCAAAACGCGATAGGCCATGGTGTCCCCCTGTTTGCCTGCGTCATCATAAAACGGGCCTCCGGCGGATGCGACAGTGAAAATTCGGGTAACTGCCCGAAGCTTGGCGGAAGAACCGCGTGCTATGGTATCGTAAGTCTTGAAAATCAAGGGGAGAAATGACAATGAATGACGGGTCGGGGCTGGTGTTCGCCTATCAACTGGACGGCAAAGGCGGGGGGCGCCAGTTGACGCTCGACGACTTGGGCAGCGTTGATCCCGGCCAGGGCTGGGTGTGGGCGCATCTCGATGCAACCAGTCCGGCAGCGCGCCAGTGGCTTCAACAACAGTCGGGCCTTGATCCGTTTGTCGTTGCTGCACTGTTGAGCGAAATGACACGACCCCGATTTTCCGAGGTGGACGGCGGTGCGCTCCTCAATCTACGCGGAATCAATCTGAACGAAAACGCCGAGCCCGAGGATATGGTATCAATCCGGATATGGGTTGCCGGTGACCGGATCATTTCGGCCCGCCTGCGTCGTCTGAAGGCGGTGATTGATATTGCCGAGCGAATACAGAAAGGATCAGGACCGCGCCACGGCGGCGAGGTGGTGGCAATGATCGCAAGTCGGCTTCTGGATCGAATGGAACCGACCTTCCGCGAACTGGACCAGGCGGTTGATGAAACCGAGGACGCGGTGGTGCAGGAGCCGGACGCCGTGATGCGAGAGCGTATTGTGGAGATCCGGCGGCGCGCCATCATGCTGCGTCGCTACATCGCCCCGCAGCGGGACGCGCTGGCAGCGCTGCGGGCTGCCGATTTTGCCTGGATCGACTCGCCGGTGAGACGCAGTCTGCAAGACAGCTACGATCGCCTCTGCCGATTTGCGGAAGAACTGGATGCGGTGCGCGAGCGCGCCCAGATCATTCATGATGAGCTCAAGAATGCCATGGCTGACCGCCTAAACCGCAACATGTATGTGCTCTCCATCGTTGCTGCAGTGTTCCTGCCACTGGGTTTTCTGACCGGCCTGTTTGGCATAAATGTCGGCGGGATTCCGGGTGCCGAAGTGCCCGAAGCATTCACCTGGTTCAGCGCCGCTCTTGTTGTTATCGTGGCGGTCCAAGTTGTTGTTTTTCGTTGGCTCAGGTGGTTTTGAGCGATGGCGCACGTCCACAATCATCACCGGACAGGAAACCGCCGGCGCATTGCCGGAGCGCTGGTACTGACCTTTGTATTCATGTTGGCCGAGGTGGCTGGAGGGCTGTGGTCTGGATCGCTTGCACTGCTGGCCGATGCGGGTCATATGCTGGCCGACGTCGGGGCGCTCGGCCTGGCCTGGGTGGGATTCCGTCTTGCCGACCGTCCGAGCGATGCGCGGCGGTCCTACGGCTATGAGCGCTTCGAGGTGCTAGCCGCCTTCGTCAACGGGTTGGCCCTGGTGGCGGTGGCGTTGTGGATCGTTGTCGAAGGCGTCGGTCGGCTTGCCGATCCGGTTGCGATTCTTCCTGGTCCCATGCTCGGCGTGGCGATCGGGGGGCTTGTGATCAATATCATGGCATTCCGGATTTTGCATGGCGGTGATCGCACCAATCTGAACCTGCGGGCCGCGCTGTTTCATGTGGCGGGCGACATGCTGGGCTCGGTCGCTGCCATTGCGGCCGCTGCGACGATCATGGTCACCGGGTGGCTGGCCATTGATCCGATCCTGTCGTTTCTGGTCGCGGCCCTGGTGCTCTGGGGTGCGATCGACCTGGTCCGCCGCTCCGGCCATATTCTGCTGGAGGGTGTGCCGCAGGCGCTGAATGCTGCCCAGATACGCGATCATCTTATGTCGACACTACCGGAATTGTCGGACGTTCATCATATCCACATATGGGCGCTGACAGAGTCCCGGCCGCTGGTGACCCTGCACGCGGTGATCGCACAAGGTGATGACCCCAACCGCGTGGTGGAGCGGGTGAAAACGGCGCTCGAACAGGAATTCGCCATCGGCCATGCCACTGTTCAGGTGGAAATCGGCGCCTGCGCTGATTCCTGAAAAGAAAAGGCCCCGCCGCGCCAGGCGGCGGGTGCCAGGTCCGTGGCTTTTTCAACCTGTTCGTTTTGTGTCGGATCAGTTTTTCTCGATATCCGGATCTTGCACGGAGAATTCAGACACATCCCAATGCGTCATGCCGACCAATTGGCCGTCTTCATTGCGACTCTCTTCTTCCACCAGAACCAGATTGATGACGGCGGTGAAATACTTGGTCATTGGGGTGGGCAGGTCCCCGAGGCCCGCGGCTTCCTGCTCGTAGCTGGAGAGGAAGACGTGCACAGGCGAGAAGGCAATGGGCTCCCTGATGCGGTGGAAGACACGTTTGGTAAGGGCACAGGAGGGCAGTTTTTCATTCTCCTTTCTGCGCGTGTTCTCGTTGTAAGCGTCTTTCTCGACTTCTTGCATCCCTTTGCCATCCCCCAGATCCAGGTAATAGGTGCTCTCATCCTCATTCATCTGGGCGGCGTAATGGGCTTCATACAGGTACCAGTCGTTGGCAAGCTCCTTATAAAGCGCATACTCGGCCGCAAGGTCGATGACCTCGGCATCCACACCAAAAAGCGGGAGTCCGGGTTGAGTCAGCGTGAACGGCGCAACATCATAGTCCCGATCCGCGTGACCTGGACATGCCTTGATCTGGGTTGACTCGATATAATCCCGGATTGCTTTACCGCGTTCCTCGTCATACTTCTCGCCATCGAACCAGTCTTCGATTTCGAATTCGGACAGGACCGTACCATCCCCCGTGACGACCTGAACGAGGCCGCCCTTGTCGGTCACGCTTTCCTTGTCTGTAAAAGCGCCCTCGAAATTGCTGCCTTTGGGAACTGGCGGGTGAGCCGCACCCCAGCACCGCAGCAGGTGGGTGATGTCGCAGGCCGTAAACCCGGTTTCGAACGTATCCCAGTCGGATGAGAAGAAGAACGCCGCATCTGGCGCATTTTCGCTTGCCAGGGCATGGGCCCGGCCTTCAAGGTCGAACATATTGTAGGCGTGGAAGTTGGTCAGCGGGCGGGACCTTTCGTCAGGCTCAATGTGCTCGTCTGCAACATAGTCGAAGGTTCCGGTTTCGGGGTTCGCCCGATAGAAGAAGACCTTGGAGCCGCAATGGGTATAGACCGCCTGCCCGGTATTGCGGTCGGTGCCGTAGCCGATGCGGGTCAAGGTGACCGTTATGGGCCGGCCACACCGGATTTCGTGCATCAGGATCAGACGCATGGCGGTGTAAATCGGTACGACAGGTTGCACCTGACCGCTTTTCTTCAGGGTGATTTCGCAACTGTTCAGCATGTCGGCGACCATGCGCTCCATGGTCAGGACGGTCCTATCGGGATTGACTTCGTCAGCCATACGGGTTGCCAGACCGCGCATATAGTCCACGCTGTATTCAGCCAGATCGCGTTTCATTTTGCCGCGCTGGTTGAAGCTGTAGGTCCATTTCTCGGGAACGTCGTCGATCAGGAACTTGAAACTGTCGTTGCCCTGGGTCCGCATGATGGTCAGTGGGTGGCACAGCCCCAAGTACCGGCTGGCGCTTCTCTGCTGCTTCTGCACCTGTGTCTTGGTTTGCTTCCGTACGATCTCATCAAAACGGATCACATTATCGACTTGCGCGGTCAGTGTCTGCGAATCCGCGTTCGCATCAAGCGACTCCCTGACTGCGTCATAAACATCCAGCAGGAAGGGGACCCGCATTTCGCAACTGGCGTCGCCGGACACCGGGTCCAGTTGATGATAAGCTCCGGTTTTCAGGGCATTGATGGCGTCATCAAAGATTCCCTGCTCGGTCTTGGCGTCCAGGGTGGAGATCAGGGTAACCTTGGCTTTTTTCGGTTCTGTCTGTTTTTTCTTTGTCTTTGCTTGTATAAAATATTCCCTCATCACAGGATCGACCGTCTGGCCGATAAATTTGCCAATCAATCCCCGGAATCTGCCCATTTGTTTTTTGGGAGTGTTGGCTGGAGCGCTTTCCGGAATATCATTTTGTTGATCAATGACGCTCTGGACCAATTCGGTGATTGACGTCAGTCGGTTCTCATCGCAGTCGCGCAGCGCTTTTGTCTTGGCCTGGTCTTTTTTCGACCGGCTTTCATCCAGCGACCATTCAATGGCCGCGGCGACATCTGTGGTGCACGCCTGCATGAGCGCATACTTTAGGGCATTCCACTCTTCCTGAGTGAGTTTGAAATCGTCCATCATGGGATCAATCCTTTCCGTGCTTGGCTTCAGTGATGCCCCGAAGACGCTTGAACGGAAGGATTTGTGAGTGACGATTTTCCCGAAACGGATCGATCAGATATGGCAGGTGGCGAGGCCGCGTTTCTCCAGATAACGCTGGTGGTAGTCCTCGGCCGGGTAAAAGGGGCCGGCGGGCACGATTTCGGTAACGATGGGATTGGCAAACCTGCCGGCTGCCTCCTGGGCAGCCTTTGAAGCCTCGGCCCGTCTTTTCTGGTCGTCGTCGTGATAAAAAATGGCGGAGCGATATTGGGTGCCCACATCAGGACCCTGGCGGTTCAGCGTCGTCGGGTCATGGTGGGTCCAGAACACTTCGAGCAGATCATCATAGCTCACGTCAGCCGGATCATAGGTCACGAGCACGGCTTCGGCGTGCCCGGTCCGCCCGGTGCAGACCTCCTCATAGCTCGGATTTTCGGTGGTGCCGCCGGTATAACCAACGATCACATCCCTGACTCCCGGCG
>RFJA01000109.1 GCA_003695065.1 Alphaproteobacteria bacterium | reverse complement strand
TTTCAGGGTCGACCAGTCAGATATTTTCAGCGACGTGGATACCGCATTCGGTTTTGTCAAGGCCGGCCCACCGTCCATCGCGGGCCGATTCGCCCGGACGCACCGGGCGTGTGCATGGCATGCACCCGATGGACAGGAATCCGTCCTTGACCAGAGGATGCGGCGGCAGGTCGCGTTGCTTCATATAGGCGTTGATATCCTCGGGTCGCCAGGTGGCCAGCGGATTGATCTTGAACTTGGACCCACTGCGTTCAATCAGCGGGATGCCCGCACGGGTTGCCCCCTGGAAACGCTTGCGCCCGGTGATCCAGGCGTCAAAGCCTTCAAGAGCGCGGGCCAGCGGTCGCACCTTGCGCAGGCCACAGCAGGCATCCACGTCACGGGTCCACAAAAGCCCATTGTGATCTTCCCGTTCAACCTCCGCCGGGTCCGGTTCAATGGTGAGAATGTTGGTCAGGCCAAGGCGTTTCTGCAACTGGTCGCGGTAGCGCAGGGTTTCGCCAAACAGCTTGTGGGTATCAAGAAACACCACTGGCGTAGCCGGATCCACCTCGGCAACCAGATCAAGGAGCACCGCCGATTCCGCACCGAACGAGGACACCAGCGCAATGCGCCCGGCAAATTCGGTCTTGATCATCGCCTCCAACAGGGCGCGTGCATCACAATCACCATAGGTATCACGTAGCCGGACAAGGTCCTGTTCGGCCCGCTTCTGATCCGTGTCCGGGCCGGCTGCGCCGGGTTCATGATCCATTGCAAGAGCCCTCATATCCATCCTTCTTTCTCAACCAGATCTCTCGTCCGCGCTGCCACCGTTGCCAGATCGAGCCCCTCGGCGCGCCACGTCGCCCGTGCCTCGCCAATGCGCGCCAACCGTTCACCCCATTCGGGGCCAAATTCGCCTTCAAGGCGCTGGCGAAGAAGCCGGGCCAGACCGGGGCTTTTTCCTCCCGTCGAGATGGCGATCACCAGATCACCCCGGCGCACCACAGAGGGCGTATAGAAGTCGCAGTGGCGCGTATCGTCTTCCACGTTCACCAGGACACGCAGCGCCCGGGCTCGCGCCGCCACCACCGCTGCGTCGGGCACATCCGCAACAAACACGGCAATTGCATCGGCAATATCCGTATCCTCCGGTGCGCCTATAGTCACAGTCCCGACCGTTCTGCTCAGCGCCGGCGACGGCTCGGCCGGACTGAACACCCGGATGTGGGTGGCACCGGCCTCCACCAGCAGGCGGTACCGGCGGACTGCTGCCGGGCCATCACCATATAGAATGACTGGCCCGCGCTTGAGATCGAGCATGACCGGCAGCATGGACGTTTTCTCCGCGCCAGATTGGCAAATAGGTTAAACTCCTGTGAAAGTAAGACCAATCGTCAAAAAAATCAATATTGCATGTATTATAATTTATATAACACTCTTATGGTGTATTTTAGTAATATGCCAAATGCCCGCGCAAGTCACGGCGTGCCTTGCGGCGATTCCTTGGCCGGCTACCGGAACCGGCTTCCCCGAATCAGGATTGGTAGTCGCGGACGCTTTCAGTCACGGTGACCGCGACGCGGTCCCCCGAAATCACCACGTCACCACGGGCGATGAGTCGGTTGTTGGCGTAGATCTTGACCATCGAATCGATGTTGGCGTCGAGATCAATCACTGCACCGCGCCCCATCTTGAGCAGCTGGCGAATGGGCATAACTGCACGGCCCAGCACCACCGAAATTTCGACACTGACATCATCAATTGCGGTCACGGAGGAGACTCCTTCGATACACATTGCTCGAACTCTTTTGCGAGCTTCCCATGCCGTGGTTATTTTTTTGTTAACCGCGGCCTCGCGCCCGGCCGAACCGCGTGGTAAACAGGCGCCATGCACAGGGATATCGAATGGGTCCATAGCGACACGCCTGTCGACTACGAGGCGGCGGTCGCCACCATGGAAGACCGGGTTGCCGCGATCCGGGACGGGACTGCGCGCGAGATGATCTGGTTGCTGGAGCATCCGCCGCTCTATACCGCCGGCACCAGCGCCCGGCCTTCCGATCTGCTGACACCGGACCGCTTTCCGGTCTATGAAACGGGACGTGGCGGCCAGTTCACCTACCATGGCCCGGGGCAGCGGGTGGTCTATGTGATGCTGGACCTCAAGAAACGGGGTACCGACTTGCGCTGTTTTGTCCGCAACCTCGAAAACTGGATCATCGCCACCCTGGCCCGCTTCAACGTTCGGGGAGAACGCCGCGACGGGCGCGTCGGAGTCTGGGTTGTGCGGGACAACGGCCGGGAAGACAAGATTGCAGCTCTGGGCGTGCGGGTACGCAAATGGGTCAGCTACCATGGCATCGCCATCAATGTGGAGCCAAACCTCGAACACTATTCCGGCATCATCCCCTGCGGCATCTCCGAGCACGGCGTCACTTCACTGGTGGATCTCGGACTTCCCGTCACCATGGCCGACCTGGACGCCGCACTCAGGGACAGTTTCGATGAGGTGTTCAAGGTCGCGGTTCAGGCGGACTCATGACTCCGACAGCGAAAAGGCGGCCCCCGGGCCGCCTTTTCTGGCTTTTAGACCGTAATCCTACGAACTGAAGCCATTATGAATGGCTTCCAGTTTGTTGCCGAAGGGGTCTCGCACATAAGCGGTGTAGACATCTTCCCGGGGATATCCGGGGCGCGGACCGGGCGCACCTTCATCGCGGCCGCCATTGGCAACGGCGTACCTGTGGAAGGCGTCCACGGCCGCCCGACTTGGAGCGCGCAACCCAATGT
>RFJA01000008.1 GCA_003695065.1 Alphaproteobacteria bacterium | reverse complement strand
CGTTTCAAGGAAGCCTCCGCCGCCTATGCCATATTGAGCGATGAAAACCGTCGGCGCCGCTACGACCGGGGGGAGATCGACGAAACCGGCGCGGAGCGCGGGTTTGGCGGATTCGGTGCGCGGCGGCGCAGCCACCAACGTGCCGGCGCGTCTGCCGGTGGATTCGGTGGCTTCAATTTTGATGGATTTGCCGCCGAGGATATCTTCGCCGATATCTTTAGTGGCGCCCGGCGTCGGCGCGGCCCCATGCCGCAACGGGGCAACGACCGGATATACGAAGTCACGATCGATTTTCTGGATGCGGTGAAGGGGGTCAAGAAGCGCATCACCCTCCAGAACGGCAAGACGCTGGCAGTTTCGATTCCGGCCAACGTCCGGGAAGGTCAGCAGATCCGGCTCAAGGGCCAGGGCGCGCCGGGCGCCCACGGCGGACCACCCGGTGATGCCCTGATCGAGGTGAAAGTCAGGCCCCACAAACACTTCTCGCGCGAGGGGAACGACATTTATCTGGATCTGCCAATCACACTGAAAGAGGCGGTGCTCGGTGCCAAGGTTCGGGTCCCCACCATTGACGGCACGGTCAGCCTCACTGTTCCGGCAGGCTCCAACACGGACCGGACCTTGCGACTCAAGGGCAAGGGCGCGGCCATCGGCAAGGGCGGCGCCCGGGGCGACCAGTATGTGCGCCTCAAGGTCGTATTGCCTGAAAAGGTTGACGAAAAGCTCAAATCCGCTATCGAGGAATGGTCGAAGAAGAACGATTACGACGTTCGTAGCGATCTGGGATGAGCTTTGATTGCGCTCAAGGATCTGAAACAGGCCCTCTCCGCCTTCCTGCGCCATGACGGTCCGGTCATGGCCGGTCATCTGGCGTTTCTAAGCCTGCTCGGGCTGTTTCCGTTCCTTCTGTTTCTGGTCGCGTTGGCGGGCTTTGTCGGCCAGACCGAAACCGGGGCCAAGGCTGTCGCGTTCCTGTTCAGCAACCTGCCGGCCGACGTGAGCCGCGTGCTCAAGGGGCCGGTCAGCAACCTTCTCAGTCAATCGCGCGGCGGCATGCTGACGTTCGGCGTGCTGGCGGCAATCTGGGTTGCCTCATCCGCCATCGACGCGGCCCGTCACGCCATCGACCGGGCTTATGAGGCGGGCAACCCGCCTGCCTTCTGGCTGCGCCGACTCCAGGGGCTGGGGCTGGTGATCCTTGCCGCCACCAGCATCCTGCTCGGCATGTCGATCTTTGTTCTGGGGCCGTTGTTGTGGCAGGTCGTCACCTATTTTCTACCATTCCTTGAAGACTGGTCGGTACTGGCCAACTGGGTCCGCCTGGGCGCGTCCACACTGCTGTTCTTCGCGGCACTGTGCGGACTGTTCTTCGCCTTGAAGCCCCGTCACAAGGGCCGGTTCGTACCGGTGGCGCCGGGCGCCCTGTTTACCCTCATCCTCTGGCTTCTGGTGGGCAGCGCCTTTTCAGTCTACCTTCAGTATTTCGGCAATTACGATGTGACCTACGGCAGCCTGGCCGGGGCGATGATCGCGCTGGTGTTTTTCTACCTGGTCGGTGCCGCCTTCATTCTTGGGGCGGAGCTGAACGCGGTGGTCGCCCGGCGGCGCATGGAGGAGATCCAGGCCGCAGCACGCGACACCACATGATTGATTCCGCTTTGCTTTGGTGTAGGATGCAGCGCATTCTCGAATAGGATACCAACCACGAATACCGGTATGGGTGACTGCGAATGACAACTGGTTCTGGGCTGCTTGCCGGAAAACGCGGCCTGATCATGGGCGTGGCGAACAAACACTCCATCGCCTGGGGGGTGGCCAAACAGGCCCGCGAACAGGGCGCCGACCTTGCCTTCACATACCAGGGAGAGGCGCTGGAAAAACGGGTCAGACCGCTGGCGGAGTCGGTGGGGTCGGACATCGTTGTCCCCTGTGACGTATCTGATGAGGCGTCGATCGACGCGGCCTTCGCGGCGGTGCGCGAACGGTGGGACCGGCTCGACTTTCTGCTCCATGCCATCGCCTTCTCCAACAAGGAAGAACTCAAAGGGCGATACCTCGACACCACCCGGGAAAACTTCCGCATGTCCCTGGACATCTCGTGCTACTCGTTCACCGCCGTGGCCCAGCGCGCCGTTCCGATGATGACCGATGGCGGCAGCCTGATCACACTTTCCTACGTTGGGGCGGAACGGGTCATGCCGCACTATAATGTCATGGGCGTAGCCAAGGCGGCGCTGGAGGCCAGCGTGCGCTATCTTGCCAAGGACCTCGGCAAGGACCGCATCCGGGTGAACGCCATATCGGCGGGGCCAATCAAGACGCTTGCCGCATCCGGCATCGGCGACTTTCGCTATATCCTGAAATGGAACGAATACAATGCGCCGCTGCGCCGCAATGTCACCATTGACGAAGTGGGCAATACCGCGGTCTACCTGGCCAGCGATCTGTCCACCGCCGTCACCGGCGAAGTGCATCACGTGGATTGCGGCTATCATGTGATCGGCATGAAGCTGGAGGACGCACCGGATATTTCGGTCGCCCGGTCCGACGACTAGTTGAGCAGGGCATGTCATACAACACTTACGGCCGACTGTTCCGCGTGACCACCTGGGGTGAAAGTCACGGACCGGCCCTCGGCTGCGTGGTGGATGGCATGCCTCCCCGGATCCCGCTCGACGAGCCGGATATTCAGCACTGGCTGGATCGCCGCCGTCCCGGACAGTCACGGTTTACTACCCAGCGCCGGGAACCCGACAAGGTGAAAATCCTCTCGGGCGTGTTTGAGGGCAAGACCACGGGCACCCCGATCAGCCTGATGATCGAGAACGTTGACCAGCGCTCCAGGGACTACGGCGACATCGCCGGGAAGTTTCGGCCCGGGCATGCCGACTATACCTATATGGCGAAATACGGAATCCGCGACTATCGTGGCGGGGGGCGATCCTCGGCACGGGAAACCGCAGCCCGCGTCGCCGCTGGCGCACTCGCCCGCAAGCTGCTTGACGGCATTACCATTCGCGGCGCCCTTGTCCAGATCGGGCCCCACGCCGTCAATCGAGACCGCTGGAATTGGGCCGAAGTGGAAAACAACCCGTTCTGGTGCCCCGACGCCGAAACGGCCAGAACCTGGGAAGACTATCTCGACCGCTTGCGCAAGGACGGCAACTCCACCGGCGCAGTGGTCGAGGTGGTGGCGACCGGCGTTCCCGCCGGATGGGGCGCGCCGGTCTACGGCAAGCTGGACGCGGACCTCGCCGCCGCCATGATGAGCATCAATGCCGTCAAGGGCGTGGAGATTGGCAACGGCTTTGCCGCGGCCGCCCTGACCGGCGTCGAGAACGCTGACGAGATGCGCGCTGGAGCGAACGGCACACCGGAATTCCTGTCCAACAACGCAGGCGGCGTGCTCGGTGGAATCTCCACCGGCCAGGATGTGGTGGTCCGCTTTGCGGTCAAGCCAACGTCGTCCATCCTGACCCCGCGCAAGACGGTGACAACAGCAGGCGAAGATACCGACATCGTCACCCGGGGACGCCATGACCCCTGCGTCGGCATCCGTGCCGTGCCGGTTGGCGAAGCCATGATGGCTTGCGTGCTCGCCGACCACATGCTCCAGCACCGGGCCCAGTGCGGCCGTTAGGCATCACCCTTAACACATCTCCGAGAGGCATGGCGCGGGAAGCTTCGTTTTTCCCTTGGGAAACCGTGCATTATCGACATTTTTCAACCGTTAACGAATTCCTAAACTTGATGGACCAAATTTAACGTTTCGTACGCGGCGCAATAGCGAATAGAGGCTTGGCGGGTTTGCGACAGGGATGGGTCATGGTCCTCGGGATTCTGCCGGCGTTCTTTGCCGGCCTTTTCGCCGTGGCACAAGCCGCCATGGTCATTGAGGAAACGCCGCTCCCCCCCAAGGTGGCGGCGTTCCTTTCCGCGACCAAGGAACACCCTCCGGTCGATGAAGCGCTTGAGAGAATTCGCAAAAACGTGGTGCCGGCCCTGCGCCAACTGGCGGCGAACCGGGATCTGATCAAAGCGCTCAGGGCACACAACGCCGCCCGCATGACCCTGACCGCAGCCGAGATCAGGGGGCTGGAGCGCGACTGGCGCAATGCCGTGGCAACCCGGGACTGGCGGCGCCTCGAAGCCATTCTGGGGACACCGGCGTCCGAGGCCTTGCGGACCGCCCTCGAACAGGACGGCCTGGCCAGCGCCCGCCTGTATCTGTCGGACAACCGCAACCTGCTGACCGCCGCAACAACACCGGTCGGAACATTCGAGCTTGGTGATTGGGGCGGCTGGCGGCGGATCTATATGAGTTCGCCCGAGACCGCCTTTATCGAGACAACCGACCAGGCGGACGGTTATGGATTCTACCGGGTTGAAATCGGTGTCTGGGACCCTGAGCAAGGCGAAGCAATTGGCACGTTGATTGCGGAAATTCCCTGGGAAGCGGCGTCTCAGCCGCGCCGGAACGAGGCCACAAGTTCGACCTCCGCCGACCACAGGAACTGATCCACCGGCTGCACCCACTCGAGGCTGTATCCCCCGTCAACCAGAATGCGGGCGTCGCGGGCGAATGTGGCCGGGTTGCAGGACACCATCGCCACCGTCGGAACGGGGCTCCGGGCCAGTTGCTCGGCCTGGGCTCTGGCACCGGCTCTTGGCGGATCCATGAGCACACCATCGAAGCGGGCAAGCTCGTCCGCGGCCAGGGGCCGGCGGAACAAATCCCGGACACGGGCTTCCACGGCCCGTCCTCCGGCAGCCGCAGCCAGTGCCCCGATGGCTGATCCCTCCCCGTCAAATGCTACGACGCGGGCCCGGCGCGCCAACGGAAAGGTGAAGGTTCCAAGACCCGAAAACAGGTCAGCTACGCTTTGCGCCTGCCCCAGAAT
>RFJA01000108.1 GCA_003695065.1 Alphaproteobacteria bacterium | reverse complement strand
GTCTCGGGCAGTGACGTTGCGGATTGGGTTCATGCTCTACCTTGCATGCTGGATGATCTGGGTATCAAGGTCTCGACCGGTCGGGTCGTCGATTTTCGCGCGCGGGAGCATCTGCGTAAGGAACCAGGCGAGGACACCGTTCCGCTGATCTACCCGCAGCACTTCCACAACGGGGGCATACGTTGGCCGATTCCTGGCTTCCGCAAACACAATGCGCTGGCCGACAATGACGACACGGCGAAACTGATCACTCCTGCTGGTGTCTTTGTGTTGACGAAAAGGTTCACGGCGAAGGAAGAAAAACGCCGCCTAGTCGCAACGATATATGACGGCGGGCGCGCCGGGTTTGAGAACCACCTGAACTACTTTCATGAAAACGGATCGGGCCTGCCGCTCGACCTTGCCAAGGGTCTTGCCGCCTTCCTGAATTCGGACGCCGTGGACCAGTATTTCCGCACCTTCTCGGGGCACACACAGGTTAACGCGACCGACCTGCGCAACTTGCATTATCCAAGTCGGGAGCAGCTGGAGGCTCTGGGTCGCGGCGACCTGTTGATCGGCGACCTTTTCTAGCCTGTTACCTTGAACTGCTTCGCCGGGTCGCCCAGAATCCAAATGAACGTTTCGTATGCGATATTCTGGTGTTTGCCTTGGCGCGCAGCCACCTCTTTCCACGTCTGGTAAGTTGTCGTGAACCCGACGCCCGACTTGCCGCAACGCTCGGCCAGTCGGTTCATCTGTGCGACCTTGTGGGCGTCGACTTCGCCGTCGCTCGTGACCGCCTCTATCACCCAAAGATGGTCGGTTTCTGGGTTCCAGAGCAACGCATCGGGCATCGCATCCTCTAAAGTCAGCTCGATCCCTGCCTCGGCCATCTTGGCACGCTCATCCTCAGAAATGCGGTCACCGTCTGCATCATCGATGTAGAGTAGTCGGTAGCCAGGGAGAAAACGCGGCGCGTAAATCTCGACGCTCGCCTTGATCAGTTGGGCGTGTCCAGAGTCGATCTGTTTGCGCGCGGCCTCGGCCATTTGAGCTTGGAAGGCTCGTCGCTCACGCAACACGTCATCTCTTGCCCATTCGGACAGCATATTCCGCCACACATCGTCAGGGGCCTTCAGAACCGCTTTCAGTGCCTCGTTCAGACGGTAGCAGGAGTTGGGCGACTTCGCTTTGACGTGTCCGGGGATGAATTCACCTTTCACAAGCGTGACCGCTTCGAACCCACCCAATTCGCGCAGCGGCTTGATCCAGTAATCACGCCCCTCGCGGTCCAGCTGGCTACCGTTACGTTGCAGGATGCCGATGTGGCAGGCCAGATGTGCAGTCGATGCACCGTCAGAAATGGTCGCACCCTTGGGGGCTTTCGCGAACCAGCTGGCCGTCTGATTGTCGAGCAATGCGAACGTACAATCGACCAGATCAGCGTTCGCCCCAAGGTCGAGGCACTGGAGAACGGCACGGATTCGGTCCTTCGTGACCCCTTGCAACCGGTCAGGCAGCGGCCCTCGCTCAGCTCGCAATTGTTTCACCTTGTCATGTAATTTTGCCAACTGCCTGTATCTCCGCGATTTTTCTCCGGTGCCCGCCGCACGCTGTATCTGCTCAAGAATCAGAATCTGATGATAGTGTAAGCGTCCGGCCGGCACCATCCGGTCTAAGCGCTAGGCGTCAGCCACGGGCTCGGCACCAGTTGCCCGAACGCCGGGGCGCGGAGGCGGTTGTTCGGAGGGGAGCGGCCGCTTTCCATTTTTCGACCACAAGGAGCGTTGTCGCAGCCACCGACATCGCTACGCATCAGCATTCGGTGAAGTGGAATCCTATGGCAAGACGTGGCCGAGACGGCTGAGCGATCAACGGCGTTCAGAATGCGTCCGATTTCCGTTCCATCACGCAGAACGCCACCGGTATCGAAGTGTTTAGGTTGCGCTATAAAATAATTACGTGATTTCAGTGTATTATGGAAAATTCACCAAATCACCGCAGTCATGAGGTTCAGAGAATATCGACCCTAGGAGACAAAATTTGGCCGCCTTGCGCCGAGCAAGGTGAACAGCCCACCGGCGTAACCCTTGAAAACAAGGGAAAATTTCCGGGCACGCAGAGGAAGAGAAAAATTCCGCAAGGGACAGTGGCGGAGGGGACGGGACCGGGCGCGAAGGTTCTCCACAACGAGCGCGAGCTCCAGCCCGTTCGCGGGCGGCAGCAAACAATTCGCGATCCGGGCGGATGATGGCCTTACATCAACGGTTCAGCCACCAGAAGGCGGCGTTGAGGATCGTCGCGAAGCCAACCCAGCCGAGGTAGGGCAGAAGCAGGAGCGCGGCGACCCGGTCAACGTTCCAGGCAAGCCCGGCCAGGAGCGCGATGGATGCGAACATCAGCACGATGAGCACCAGCGCCCCGCCCAGGTCATGGGCGCCGAAGAAGACCGGCGTCCACAGCGTGTTGAGCACCATCTGAAGCGCCCAGAGACCGAGGCATGCTGCCACCAGCACAGGAGCGTCCGCGCCCCCCGAGTGCAGCGCGAGCCGTGTGCCGGCCGCCGCGATCATCACGTAGAGCACGGTCCAGACCGGCCCGAACAGCCACGGCGGCGGGCGGAAGGACGGGG
>RFJA01000107.1 GCA_003695065.1 Alphaproteobacteria bacterium | reverse complement strand
GTGGTCAGGACGATCCGGCCGCGCGGCTGCGGTTTTCCAGTCGCAAGATGGGCAAGGGCGCTCATCCGTTGCGCCGAAATATCGGCATGCGGCGAAACCCGGTCGTAGGGCAGGCAGTCCCATGCCGGAAAGGTTATGATCTCTACCTCGGGGGCAAAGAACCGAAGCGTTTCGTGCAGTGCGGCGAGCCGGGCGTCATCGCGGGCGATATGGAGGATCGTACCATTGCCCGTGGCCGCTTCACGCGCCACCAGGTCGGTCAATACCAGCGCGTCCATGCCCTCGGGCACACCCGAGAGCACCAGACGGCCCGGTGCGTCGCCGATACGGTCGAGAGAGGAGAGCGTCACGAGGTCAATTCAACGTAATCGAGCTTCTGCAGGAGCTGCATGACATCCGTGTCGAAGCGTTTCGGCGGTGGTTGCGATCCGGTGATCCAGGCAATGATATCCACGTCCTGTTCCTGAATCAGATCCTCATACCGGTCGAGCTGGTCGGCGGTGAGTGAAGCCAGATACTTGTCGGCAAAATTCCCGAGCAGAATGTCGGCTTCCTTGATGCCGCGGTGCCAGCTCCGGAAGTACAGGCGCTTGCGCCGCGTGGCCAGATCTTCGGAGGCGTTGTCGTCGGCTGGGTCCTGGCTGGTCACGGTTCGTCTCTCGTTGGCAGAGGGTTAATCTTTCGGCTAAGGTGCCCGGCGTTGGCAGGTCAACCCGCCACCGCTATGTAGGGTCCAAGAGCCGATGCGTCCAGAGATTTTGTACCCGTTGTTCGCTCAAGTGACCACTCTTCCCGGCGTCGGGGGGCGTACTGCGGCCCATCTGGCGCGCATGGGCATCGCCAGGGTCGTCGATCTGCTATGGCACCTGCCGACGGGAATGGTGGACCGCCGCCACAGCCCCAGGGTCAAGGATGCGGGGGACGGGGTCATCGCAACCCTGACGGTGGAAGTGGCCAGGCATCATCCCGCGCCGCCGCGCGGCAGGCGCCCCTATCGGGTCAAATGCTTTGACGACAGCGGTACCATCGACATCGTGTTTTTTCACGCCAATCGGGATTACATTCAGGAGATGCTGCCCGAAGGCGCCGTTCGGGTTATCAGCGGCAAGGTCGAGCATTTTCACGGCCAGGTTCAGATGAGCCATCCCGATTATATTCTGCGTCCGGAAGACCGCGACAGGATACCGGCGCTGGAGCCCGTGTATCCGCTGACCGCGGGGCTTTCGGGAAAGGTGCTCCGCAAGGCTATCACTGCCGCTTTGGATACGGCGCCGGATCTGCAGGAATGGCTTGAACCGGCGCATCAGGCCCGGCAGGGCTGGCCCGACTGGCGAAGAGCGATCACTGCCGCTCATGCGCCAGACCATCCTCGTCATCTGCTGCCCGAGTCCCCGGCGCGCGCCCGGCTTGCCTATGACGAATTGCTGGCCAACCAGTTGGCCCTGGCGCTGGTCCGCGAGCGTTTACGTAAGCGCAAAGGGCGAGCCTTTACGGGTGATGGTCATTTGCGCCGCCGGGTTGAGGATGCGCTGCCTTTTGCACTGACGGGCGATCAGCGCGCGGTGTTGGAAGAGATTGCCGAGGATATGGCCAGGCCGGAAGCCATGCTGAGACTGGTTCAGGGGGATGTGGGAAGCGGCAAGACCTTGGTTGCTCTCCTTGCCATGTTGATCGCCGTGGAGGCCGGGGCCCAAGCCGCGCTGCTGGCGCCCACCGAGATTCTGGCCCGCCAGCACGCGGCGACGCTGGCGCCCCTCGCGGCGGCCGCGGGTGTACGCCTGGCATTGCTTACCGGGCGCGACAAGGGAAAATCCCGCCGGGCGATTCTTGACGATCTGGCGTCAGGCGAGATTGACATTCTGGTAGGGACGCACGCCCTCATCGAACGGGACGTGGCGTTCCGCGATCTCGGGCTTGCGGTGATCGACGAACAACACCGATTTGGTGTTCATCAAAGACTGAAGCTCACGTCTAAGGGGCGAGGTGTGGATGTGCTCGTCATGACCGCGACACCGATTCCGCGAACCCTTTCGCTTACCGCCTACGGCGATATGGATGTGTCGCGGATCATCGAGAAGCCGCCGGGACGCAAGCCGGTGGAAACCCGAACCATACCGGCCGCTCGGCTTGACGACGTCGTGGCGGCGATCGGCCGTGCGCTCAAAAGCGGCGCCCGGGCCTATTGGGTGTGTCCGCTGGTCGAGGAATCAGAGACCAGCGACATGGCGGCTGCCGAAGCCCGGTACAAGGCGCTCAAGGCCATCTATGGCGATCAGGTCGGCCTGGTGCACGGCAAGATGAAAGCCGCAGAAAGGGACGCAGTCATGGCGGACTTTGCGGCTGGCCGGATTGCGCTGCTGGTGGCCACCACTGTTATCGAGGTGGGGGTCGATGTGCCCGAGGCCACCATAATGGTGATCGAACACGCCGAACGGTTCGGGCTTGCCCAGCTACATCAGCTTCGCGGTCGGGTCGGGCGGGGTGGCGACCGGTCCACCTGTCTGCTGCTCTATGCCGGTCCACTGAGCGAGACGGCGCGGGCGCGTCTCAGGACCATGCGAGAAACCGATGACGGGTTTCGCATTGCCGAAGAGGATTTGCGGCTGCGTGGCCCCGGTGAAGTGCTGGGCACACGCCAGAGCGGCCTGCCTGAATTCAGGATCGCGGATCTGGCGCACCACGAGGACCTGCTGGCAACCGCGCGCAAGGATGCGGTGCTGGCGTTATCCCGTGATCCCAAGCTGGAAAGTGCGCGGGGGCAGGCGCTGCGGGTGCTCCTGTACCTGTTCGAGCGTGACGCGGCGATCCGCTATCTTCAATCGGGCTGAGTCTGGCCCGGGCTGTCCGGAATCATTTCTGGCGGCGGGGCGATGGCCTTCGGGGGACGGCGTGCGGGTGTTACGAGTCCCGCGGAAATGACATATTTTATGCCGTCATCCACGGTCATATCGAGCTCGATCACGTCCTTGCGGGGCACGAACAGCAGGAACCCCGAGGTCGGGTTCGGGGTGGTCGGCAGGAAGACGTTGACCATGGCGCCTTCGGTCTTGTCGTCGATTTCGCCCCTGGTTTCCGATGTTACGAAGGCGAGGGCCCAAAGGCCCCGGCGCGGATATTCCACCAGCACCACCTCCTTGAACGAATTCGATTTCTGGGACACGACCGTCTCGAAGATCTGTTTCAGGGTTCCATAGATCGACCGGATAATCGGCATGCGATCGAGCAGACGTTCCCCCAGCCGGATCAGGGTGCGCCCGAACAGGTTTGCGGCGAGTGCGCCGAGCAGGGTAAGAAACACCACCACTACGACAAGCCCGAGCCCCGGAACGCTGAACGCAAGATAGGTTTCCGGATTGTATTTGTCGGGAATGAGCGGGGTGATCTTGTTGTCAACGGCGCGCACGAAGGCCCAGGCGAGATAGACCGTGATAGCCAGAGGCGCCGCCACCACGATGCCGGTCAGGAAATAGTTTCGCAGCCGGTGGAGCAGACTCAACCGCGGCGGTTGCAGTTCGGTATTGTCGGTGCTGTCGGTCATGACGTGGGCTCGGCGGCATAATTAATATGGCGCCGTGTGGCAAGAATCCGCTCGACCAGATCGAGGTCCTCGATGGTGTCCACATCGATGGCAGCTTCCGGACAGTCCATGACCACGGCGCGCCCGACGACACCCACTACCTTGCCACCCCTTGCGATCATGCTCTGCAGATCTTCCAGCCGGAACAGGTACCGGAAGAGATTCATCAATCCGAAGGCGCGCATCAGGCGCCATGGTTTTTTCCGGTCACGCTCGATCCGGACCCAGAAGTCAAGCACCCGGAGCGCCGTGATGGTCATGAACGCAAACATGTTACAGCCGGAATAGCCGTCATCCCGAAAGTTGAGGAAAGTGCGCCGGGCCATTGGGTAGGCCGCCTGAAAGGTCGTGCGGGCGACCATGGCCAAAGTGAAATCAACGGTTTCGGTTTTGTGGAGGTGTACCGACTCCTCGCAGAACCGGTTCAGCATCGCGGGCGTCAAAAGGGCATGGTCGGCGGTGACGACCAGAAATGGTGCCTGGATATTCTTCTGGCGCACCGCCGCTGCGACGCTGGTGCAAATCGAGGGGCCAGCGTCCGCGATTTGTCCCAATTTCTGATACGCCTTGAGCCCGGGTTCCTGTTCGGCAAGCTTGCGGTCTTCGAGCGACACGATCACCCGGTCCACCCAGGGACATGCTTCAAGGGCTTCGATCACATTGAGAATCATCGGGCGCCCCCCCACCGGGGCCAGCGCCTTGTACGTGACGCCGCGCGCATTGGCGACCGGATCGACGCCTGACCGCTGTCCGGCAAGGACAATCGCTGTAAAGGTCGGGTTGATCTGGTTCATGACAGTGACTTGGTGTAGACGCGATAGGTTTTATACAGCCGGGAGCCAATCTTTTCCAGAATGCCCCGCATTGGCATATTGTCGTCCAGAATCCATGACAGTTCAGCGAAGCAGACGCCGTTTGCGGCCGCGCTGGTACGAATGGTTTCGATCAGCGACAGCGAAGCCGCTGCACCGAGCGCACTGCTTTGATGTTCCTTTAACACACCCATCAGCGGCACGCGCACGGTCCTGATCGGGCCGACCTTGAGCCACCACAACAGGCGGACCCAGCCAAACGGGAGAAGCCTGCCGTCGATGGCTTTCAGGATTTCGTTGATGTTGGGCAGGGTGACCATCATGGCGATGGGCTTGCCCTGCCATTCAGCGATCATGCTCATTTCCGGCTTGACCAGGATCTTCAAGCCGTCCGCGGTGTGCTTCAACTCGGCGTCGGTCATGGGCAGAAAGCCCCAGTTTGCCGACCACGCGTCGTTGAAGATATCGAGAATAATCGCAAGGTCTTCGTCGTAATGATTCATGCGCACATTGCGCAGCATGAGCTTGCCTTCCCCGCGAAAGCGTTCGGTCAGGCGCTTGAGGCCTGCGGGGAGAATCTCGTTGCGAATGTCCAGGTGGTAGGCATAGAGGTCCTTGGCCTTGACGTACCCGTTCGCCTCCACAAGGCGCTGGTAGTAGGGGCGTGAATGGCCCATCAGCATCATCGGCGGTGCGTCGAACCCGTCCACGAGAATGCCCGGTTCCTCGCTGATCGTCGGGTTGTAGGGGCCGAGGACGGTTGTGATTCCATGGGCCCTGAGCCAGTCTTCCGCGGTCGAGAGCAGTGCTTCTGCAACTTCTGCGTCGTCGATCACGTCGAAGAATCCGAAATGCCCGGTGTTGCCGTCCTGGTGCGCCAGCGCCACCTGGTCGATCTGGGCGCTGATCCGCCCCACCGGTTCATCGCCGCGCCAGGCCAGCCACCGCATCATCTCGGCATGGTCGAAATAGGGATTCTTGTCCCGGTCAAGCCGCTCGTTCACCTCAGGTGAAAAAGGCGGTACCCAGTGCGGATCGTCCGCGAAAATGCGACGGGGCAGGGTGACGAAAGCCCGATGATCCCGGCGTGAGGTGACCGGGGTTATGGTCAGCGCAGCGCTCATTGCGGACTAAGATGTCGAGCGGCGGCGTTCGCGCGGATTGTCCGGGCCCAGCCCCCCGGAAAGCCTGGCGACCCAGGGATAGCGCTCGGCTTCCTCCTTGGTGTAGCCGAGATTGAATACCGTCTCGCTTTTGCCCAGTGTCTGGTTCTTTTCGTAGTAGGTGCCAAACAGTTTGTCCCAGAAGTAGTTGGTGATGCCGTAGTTGCCATTTTCGTTATGGAAATGATGTGACAGGTGCAGCTTCTTGATGCGCTGCAGAAAGCGGCTTTTCGGCTTGTAGGAAAGGTGCTGGATGCAGTGGCAGAACTCATAGAAGCAGGTGGTGAAAAGACCCGTTGCGAGCCCGGTGAAGGCACCGCCCAGCCCGTCGATGGCATAGCCGATAGGCATGGTGACCAGGGCGATGGTGGGCAGGGTCGTGTAAAGCGCGCCGAACAGCACTTCCAGATCGTAGGGATCCTGGTGATGATCGTAGTGAATGCGCTTCCAGGCAGCAGCGGTCAGCGGCGAGCGGTACAGAAACCGTCCGTGCAACACATAGCGGTGAAGCAGGTACCAGGCCAAAGGATAGACGACTATCGCGATCGCCACTACGATCAGGTTGGGCACGAGCGCCGTAGCGTATTCGAACGCAAACACGGTGCTCGCCACGCCCAGAACGATATAGGCCTGAATTGCATGATATTGAAAATATGCAACGATCAGGTCCTTCAGACCCATCTTGTTCAGATAATGTTTGCGTTTCCAGAAACCGGCTTTGGCAATCACCTGGATGTCTCCTCGCATGTTCTGACGGCCGGTTGTCCGGTCCGTCCCGTGATCAGAACCTGCATTGCGGCGAACAATACTGTCTGTTGCCCGCGAACCCAAGTCTTTTCCCGGGGAATCACGGATGGAAAAACTAGTGCCATACTTTGGCAACTTTAGGGCCGGAGTTGACGCAGGGTCTAATCTCGCAACCAGCGACCGAGCTTGCCGAAGGCGCTGGCGTCGCCATCGCTGAACCCGAAGCGCAGCAGCAAGACAAGTGAGAGCGCCAGGGCAACCGCAGTGGATGCAAACCGCACTGCGTCGCCCCCGGGTGTCAGCCAATAGACGACAGCGATCATGACCGAGCACCCTGCCGCCGCCGCCAACGGCCGGATCAGGCGTCGATCATAGGGTTGGTGCCCGTAAAAGCGCCAGATTTCGAGCAGGCTGGCAAGAGCGGTGACATTGATCCCGACGGCGGTAGCAATGGCAGCCCCCGGCGCACCTAGGCGCGGCGTCAGCCAGATCAGAAGCAGCGCGGAAACGCCAAGACCAAGAAGACCGTTGAGCAGCGGCAGACGATAGCGGCCAAGCATCTCTACCAGCGCTGCCGAAGGTCCGGTTGCCGCTTCCACCGCCCGGCCCAGCACCAGAATGGCGATCAGCGTTCCGGCCGCGGTGAATTCCGGCCCGATCACCGTGACAATTTCATCACGCACGAGTACCACCGCGGTGGCCGCCGGCAGGAAAATGCTGCAAATCAGCCGGGTTGCGAAGGCGTACATGTTCCCGAGAGCGCTCTCGTCGGCCTGCCCCCGACTGGCCGAGGCCAGCGGCGCCATGACATATTCGAAGCTTTGGCGAATGACCTGAAGCACGCTCACAACCTTGCGGGCGACCGCATAAACTGCCACCGCTGCTGCGCCGGCCGCACCGGGCAGCATCAGATTGAGAACAAAAAGCGGCAAACTGGATTGCAGCCGCTTGATCAGGTTGGAAACGGCCATGGGGCTGCCGAAATGGAACATGAGGCCGAGCGCCTGAGCATCCACCGGCGCGCCGACCATTTGGCGCAGGCTGTAATGCTTGCCCAGCAAGCGCAGGCTGAGATACCCGGTTACGACCATCGCGACCAGATGGGCGACGAACAGGCCATAAATCTGAAAGCCCAGTGCGAAAAACAGGATCCCCGCAGCGAGCCGCAGGCCCTGTTCGTAAAAGATTCGCACCTTGACTTCCGGCCCGAAGGCGCGTCGTGCGCGCACCGCAGCAGTGCTGACACTGATAAAACACCACAGGGGGATGCCCCAGGCATACAGGCGCACAATGGTCACCAGGTCGCCGCTCGCACCGGGGTCGGCGTTGATGAAGGCAGTTGCCCTGGGCGCTAGCCACGTCAGCGTTCCGGCGAGCACCAGGCTCAAGCTGATAGAGACCGCAAGCGCCAGCTTCAGGGTCTGGTGAATCCGCGCCTCGTCGGTCGTCGAGGGCACGAACCGCTGCAGGGCGGTGGTCATGGCAAAATCCGCGCCCACCGCAGCAAGTTGAACATATCCCCACAACAACAGGAAAAGGCCGAGCGTTGGCGCACCATAGAGCTTGGCGAACAGAATGACGCTCACCGGTTCGATCAGCGCCCCCAGGCGGCCAAGAAACGCCAGCCCGGCGCCCTTGGCGACCGCCTTTCTATCCGCTGACCTGCTGTCGTGTGTCATGGGCGATGTTCCGGATATCCTGATTGCTTGCTCTCGCGTGGTCATTCCTCGGTAAACACAACGACCAGCAGACCCAAAATCAGGAACAGGGCGAGGGGTGCCCAGGCAGCGACCGATGGCGGAACCCGGCCAAACTGGCCCATTGCCAGCATCAGGTTGTCCACCACGAAGAAGGCAAAACCAAGTCCCATGGCGGTACTGGCCCGAATGAAAAGTTTGCCACCGCGGACGACGCCGAATGCGGCGAATGCAGCAAGAAGCGGCATGATCACCGTGGCCAGTGGTCCCGCGATCTTGTGGTGGAGCGAGGCCGCTAGGCTGCGTACCGGATAGCCTTCGTCCTCCAGGCGAACCATGGCCGAGAACAGTTCCCCGAACGAAACATGGTCCGGGGTTACGGCCAGTGCAAGGAATCGTTCCGGCGGAATGTCGGTCTGCCATGGACCCTTGGTCAGTGTCTGTACCGTCTGGTTTTCGAGATCGAACCGGCGGGCGTCAAACAGGGTCCACTGATCGTCGCGAAAGACGGCGAAGTCGGCTTTGAGGACACCGGTGAGCCGCGCGTCGGCGTCGCGTTCGTACTGGGTCAGATTGTCCACAACCAGTATACGGCCATTGCGGGCAACGCTCTTCACTTCGATCAGGTTGGTGCCGTCGATCACCCAGGTTCGGGTTGAACTGACGGGTGGAGGCGGGGTGTCAACCGCGTAATCCATGTCCTGCCAATGCTTGAGCTCGGCGGTGGAGCGCACCACGATGGATTCGTTCAGAATAAAATGCACCAGAGCAATCACGCAGGACACCGCCATCAGCGGCGTGATAATCCGGAACGGTGACAGGCTCGCTGCCTTCATCACCACAATTTCGCTGTGCTGGTTGAGCGTAGCGTAGGTCAGAAGCGCGGCCAACAATGCGGTAAACGGTGCAAACTCTGACAGAAGTTGAGGATAGCGCAACTCGATATAGCGCAAGATCGAGGTGAAATCGGCACCCTCCGCCGCCAGAATATCCTCGGACGCGGTGAGGACGTCGAGCAGTTGCAGAACCACCGAGATTCCGAGGAACAGAATCAGGAAACGCAGGATATAGGCCCTGGCCAGATACCGGCTCAGGATGCGCGGCGCATTGAGATATCGGCCCATGACTACCATTGCGTCTGTTTCCGTAGTCTGGAGAGCAGCGAGGCGATTCCGCCGGAGATCAGCGCCCAGCTCCATTCAAGGGCGGCCAGCGGGCTGCCCCCGACCCTGTATGCAGCGACCTGAAAAAGCCGGAGGCTCAACAGGGCAAACATCACAACCGGCAGCCACAGGGTGAGCCAGACCGAGGTGCCCTCGACGCCCGAGTACACTTCGCCAAACTCCATCACCTTGTGGACGAGCAGCATGACCACGATTCCGAAAGTCAGGCCGAGTGCACTGTTGGACCGTTTTGCGGCCATACCAAGGGCGATACCGAAAAACGGGATGACGAGCAAGCTGACGGCGCGCGCGATCCGGGCGTGAAACGCCGCATTGTACGTACTGGCGTCGGGGCCCCCTGCAAGAGCCCGCTCACGCAGTTCGGGCAGGGTCAGTTCACGGGTTCGCACGCCCCGTTCCCGGAATGCTTCCACCTCGGGCAGGCCGATGGTGAAGTCGTGGGTGCGGAAGGTCAATACGCGCGGTTTGGGCTGATCGAGGTCGATATCGAGGAGCACCCCGTCTTCAAGGCGCAATACCAGAGCTTCATGGTCACCGGTGGTATAAAACGCGCCCTGGCGCGCCGTGATGGCCGTAATGCGTCCTGAAGCCGATTCTTTCTGAATGAAAATATGTTCGAGACGACGCCCGCCGTCTCTGGAGGATTCGATCCTCAGCGTGACCCCTTTACCTAGCGACGTGAATTCCCCCGCCTTGATACTGGCACCCAGCGTGCCACTGCGCACTTCGAAGGCAAGGGTCGCGTAGGCGTAGCGGCTGTAGGGCTGCAGGTAGCCGGTCAGCAAAATGCTGAAGACCATCAGTACGGCGCTGAGCAGGAGGGTCGGGCGCAGCAACCGCTGAAGGCCAACGCCAACGCTGCGCATGGCATCAAGCTCGCTCGTGGTGGACATCTTGCGTACGGCAAGCTGTACCCCCAGGAAAAGGCCGACCGGCAAAGCCAGGCCGAGATAGTGGGGGATCAGATTGCCCAGCATCTTCCACACCACATCGAGCGGGCCGCCCTGTGTAATGACAAAGTCGAAGATCCGCAGCATGCGTTCCAGCAACAAAAGGAGTGCTGCCACGCCCAGCGTCACCAGGAGCGGGAACATGACTTGCCTGAGCACGTAGCGATCAATCCGGGCCAATGGCTGCAACATTACCTGTCTTGTCGGAAATCTGTCCGGTTCCCATCTGTTTTGAAGCGGGGCTTGCGCCCTTGCAAGGGAAAAAACGTGGGTGCGCTTGGGCTGCACTGCGCTTCCCGACAATTCCAGGGGGCCAGAACAGGTGGTGCTTCACAATTCGGCCAAAGTTTGCGGATAAAACGGCTTTTGAAAATAGGCGGGGGCGGACCCCGGGTCCTTCCAGGGCAATTGGGGGGAGGGGAGATCAAAGGACGAAAAACAGGTGAAACTCTGTCTGATAACGGGTATTGGACTGGCGTTGCTGGCAACCACGGTGGTGGCTGCGGAGCCCCGCATTCACAGTGACCTGGATCCCGATCCGACCAAAGGCCTTTACGCGTCCGACCCGACCCAATGTCTCGGTCTCGAAGGGCGTCCCGACATCCGTGTCAGGGCGCGGGACCTGCGCAGTGGAGATGGCATCGTTCGTTTTGTGCTCTATGGGGACAAGCCCGACGAATTTCTGGAAAAAGGCAAGAAACTGTTGCGGCTTGAAGTCCCGGCCAGAAAAGACGGGGTGGAGGTGTGTCTTTCGGCCCCGAGGCCCGGGGTCTATGCGCTCGCGGTGCTCCATGACGAAAACGGCAACCGGAAATTCAACATGACGTCGGACGGGGGTGGTTTTTCCAACAATCCGAAACTGTTTTTGGGACCCCCTTCGTTCGAAGAATCCAGATTTGAAGTGGATGAGACCGGCGGCGAGCTTGAGATTGAGATTAAATACATGTTGCCGGAGCGGGATGATTCCCGCAGATTCCGTCGACGCTGAATCAACCCGACGTTTCATTCGGGGACTGTCTCCTAATCAGTTGATTATGAGCATGGACGCGGCTACGTTCGGCGCGCATTTTTTGCCATGTCCCTCGATAGTGCATGGCCTGCCGGCAAGCCGAGGATCCGTAGTTCATGACCCTGGTGGCGGTTCTGACCAACCCCAAGAGTACCCGCAACCTTTCCGTTCTGGAAAAGGTGCGTACCGTTATTGACGGGTACAATGGCGTTTTCCATTTTGAAATCGGGGATGTGGCCGACATTCCGCTGGCGCTGAAGCGCTTTGCCGAATACGGTGCCGACCTCCTGGTCATCAACGGGGGCGACGGCACCATTCAGGCGACTTTTTCGGCCATGGTGAACACAAGGCCGTTCAAGACGCCGCCGCCGATCGCCATTCTCCCTGCCGGAAAAACCAATATGATCGCCGAGGACCTTGGGGCTGGCTCGCCCCGCCCCCATCTCTATCTCAGGCGAATTCTAGATCTGGCAGCGACCGGCGAGCTGGATCCCCACACCATCGAGCGTCATCTCCTGAAAATTGAGGGCATTCCGGGACATCCGCCGCTCTACGGCATGTTTATGGGGGCCGCTGGTATCGTCAACGGCATCAGAATGTGCCGGCGGCGCATCTATCCGCTCGGTCTGCCCAACGCGCTGGCGCACACGGCGGCGGTATTTCTGGTAACGCTGGGCACGCTGACCGGCGGATTTGGAATGGGAGGGCGTCCGTCGCCCATTCAGGTCTATCTTGATAATCGCGGTATGGTCATGGGGCGTTATTCCCTCGTCATTGCGACCACACTTGATCGGTTGATTCTTGGATTTCGCCCGTTTAGCCGGGAGGGACAGGGCCCGGTCAAATACATCAGCGTTGAAAATGGAGGGGCAACGCTGGTGCGAGCCATTTGGCTTGCCGTTACGGGGCGTATTCGCACCAGAACCACCGCGGGCCTGACCGCGCGTAACGTTCGCCGGGTCCGCCTGCGCCTCGACGGTGCGGTGACGATCGACGGCGAACTTTACACGGTGGAGGACGGCCGCGAGATTGCGCTTTCCTCGGACGAGAAGTTCCGGTTCCTGAATCTGGGGAATCTGAAATGACCGCCGACGACAGGCTGGAACAGTTTATCGCCCACGAGATCGCGACGCCGGTTCCCGGCATTGACGCCCTGATCGATCACATCCGGGGTCGCTTCGGCGACAGTGTGGCGGCGATCCTGTTCTACGGGTCCTGTTTGCGGACTGGCGATTTCGAGAACAAGATTCTTGATTTTTATGTGCTGGTAGACAGCTACCGCGCAGCCTACGGGAGCGGTTGGCTGGCGTTGGCCAACCGGGTTGTACCGCCCAACGTGTTTTACGGCGAAACTGACGGCCCGTCGTTCCGGTTACGGGCGAAATATGCGGTTCTGTCGGTTTCCCATTTTCATCGCCTGTGCGGGTGTCGGACCTTCAATTCATCGGTCTGGGTCCGTTTTGCCCAGCCCACACGCCTGGTTTACGGGCGCGACCCGCAGGCGCAGAGTGCAGTGGTGCGGGCGCTTGCATCGGCGGTTACCACGTCCTTGCGCTCTGTGGTCGGCTTGGTCGGCGAGCCGGTCACTGCGGAGAGGTTGTGGCGGGAGCTCTTCCGGGAATCCTACCGAGTGGAATTTCGGGCGGAAGGTGGCACCCGGGCGCGCGACATTTACAACGCCGCCCGCGACCGGTACGAGGCCATCACGCCCCTCGCCTTGTCCTGCGTCGGCTATGAGCCGGCCGGAGACGGGCGTTTTCAGGCCAGAACGGGGCAGGCGGCCAACCCACGATGGCAGCGTATCGCCTGGTTCTTGAGGACGTGGCAGGGCAAAACGCTCAGCGTTCTGCGTCTTGTCAAGGCCACTTTCACTTTTGACGGCGGGATTGATTACCTGGCGTGGAAAATCCAGCGCCATTCAGGGGTCGAAATCACCATCACCCCGTGGCAGCGGCGACACCCCTTGCTGGCCGGTCTTGTTCTGTTTGTTCAGCTTCGCCTGAAGGGCGCTTTTCGCTAGCGGCGCCAATCACCCCGAGATTCTTACCAACCTTCTCGAAGCGTTCCAGCATCAGGTCGATCTGTTCGGCGGTATGGGCCGAAGACAGGCTGCAACGCAGCAGGAAGATGCCTTGCGGCGTGGCCGGCGGGAACGCCAGGTTGACATAGATTCCTTCGTTGAGAAGGCCGGACCAGAAGCGCAGTGCGGTGGCCTGATCGGGGATTTTGACCGCAGTGATCGGGCTGACTGGCGCGCCCAGTTCAAACCCGAGCTTCTCAAGCCCATCGTGAAGCCGGGTTGCGCCCGCCCACAGCTTTTCCCTCAGATCCTTGCGGGCGCCAATTTTCCTGATTGCGGCAGTCGCCGAGGCGACGACAGAAGGCGGGAGCGAGGCAGTGAACAGATAGGGCCGTGCCACCAGCCGCAGAACCTCGAATTTCGGGTGGTTGCTAACGCAGAAGCCTCCGATGGTGCCGACGCTTTTGGAGAAGGTGCCGACAATAAAGTCAACCTGATCCTCAACACCCGCTTCCTGGGTTACGCCGCGACCGGTTTTGCCATAAACACCAAGCGAATGAGCTTCATCCACCAGGACGGCGGCGCCGTGCGCCTTGGCCACCTTTACCAGATCCTGAAGCGGTGCCTTGTCACCGAGCATGCTGTAGAGCCCTTCGACCACCACCAGGCGGCCCACGTCAGGCCCGATGCGGCGCAGGCGCTTGTCCAGATCGGCCGGATCATTGTGGCGAAAGCGCACCACGGTTGCGTCGCTCATCTTGCAACCGTCGTATATGCTGGCATGGCTGTCGGCGTCGATCAGCAGATAGTCCTTGCTGCCGCAAAGCGCCGAAATCATTGCCAGGTTGGCCTGATAACCGGTGGAAAACACGATCGCGTGTCTGGTGCCATAAAACTCGGCCAGGGTCTTTTCCAGCTCGCGATGGCCGGCATAGGTGCCATTGAGAACGCGCGACCCGGTGGTGCCGGTACCCAGGCTATCCAGAGCCTGATGGGCGGCAGCGATGCAATCCTTGTCGAAGGTCATTCCCATGTAGTTGTTGGTGCCGGCAAGGATGGTGCGTCGCCCGTTGATCACCGCCTCGGTCTGGGAGATCACCTCTTCCATGCAGACCATGAACGGGTCACCGTCTTCAAACGGAAGTTTGGCCTTTGCCTCGATAATCGGATTGAATTTGTCCAGAAGATCCACGCGCGTCAGCCCTTGATGATATCGTGTACTTTTTCCGAAACCTGTCCCACCCGTTCCAGATCGGGCAGCAAGTTCAACGGGATGGTGATGTCGAAATGATCTTCAATGGCGGCGACCAGATCCATCACCGCCAGAGAATCGAGATCCAGGTCCGTTGAAAAGTCCGTGTCCCGGGTGATTTCGATCCCTTTTTTGTTGAACGGTTTCAACAGGGTCACCACATCTTCGAAGACTTGTTCTTCGCTGAGCTCGGTCGACGTTGCCATCCGCGTCATGTCCTTAATAGTTCAGCCGTTCGCAGCGCGGCTTCCTCCCGTTTCCTGCTCTTATAGCACGCGCGAGCAGGAAATGACCATGGCCGCGGTGGTCAGAGCAACCCGCTTTCACGATACCAGTCGAGGGTTGCTCTCAGGCCCTCCGGCAACCGGGTCGTGGGATTCCATGTGCGGGCGCCGGCGCTATCCCGTCGACTAACCCAGTCGGGGTGGGTGAGTTCGCGAACCTTGCCGCGTGTCAGCATGGGTGGCTGTCCGCGCGCGCGCGCAATAGCTGTATTGATTTGTGCCGCCATCGTCAATAGCGGCGAGGGAATGGAGAGCAGGTGAACCTTTCGCCCGAGCAGTTTGGCTGCCAGTTCATAGACCTCCGCCAGACGATAGCCTCCGGGTTGGCCGTCATCCACCTCCACAACCTGTCCGGTTAGCGATGGCGCCTCCGCCCACTCGGTTATGAAGCGGGCCAGGTCTTTCACATAGACCACCGAAACCCGGTTTTCGGCCGATCCCGGAATCAGACCGAGGCCATAGCGCAGGCTTTTGAACAGCTTGAGTATTTCCAGATCACCCGGCCCATATACCGCGGGGGGGCGGACAATGAGCCAGTCCAGTGCAGCGGGGCAACCGGTCAGAACGCGTTCGCCGGCCGCCTTGCTGGCCGCGTAGTCGGAAAGGCCGGGTTCGCGCGCGGCCAGGGTCGAGAGATGCAGGAACGGGGGGCGTGGCTCGGGGAGCTTCAATACCGTCTCTTTCAGGGCCTCGACAGCCGTGGCGTTGATGTGAAAGAAGGCGTCGCGATGGGTTGCCTTCACCAGCCCGGCGCAATGGATGATTGCGTCGGTTCCCTCTGTCAAATGGTGGAGCGCTGCAAGGTCGGTCAGATCACCCTTGATCCAGGTCACCGTCGCGATGTGCGATGTGTCCTCGACAGGGCGGCGGGTCAGCGCACGCACCTTGTGGCCCCGCGCTGTCAGGGCCGTCAGAATATGACCGCCAATGAAACCGGTGGCGCCAGTCAATGCGATGGTTCTGGGCATCTGTCGTCCACCATTGAAAACCGGGCCCGTCGGACGGGCCCGGTGCCTGAAACCGGATGTCCCGTCCTATTGCGCGACCAGGATACCCGAGAGGTAATTGATCCGTGCCTTGCTGCGGCTCAGCTTGCCGGACGATGTCTTGGGCAGGGACCGGGGATTGACCAGGATCACCTCGCACGACATGCCAAAAGTGCGCTGGACCACTTCCTTGATTTTGCGTTGAAGTTCAAGGCGCGCCGCTTCGTCACGC
>RFJA01000106.1 GCA_003695065.1 Alphaproteobacteria bacterium | reverse complement strand
CGCAAGCTCCATGGCGGTGCGCCGGGTGATCCCGTCCAGAAAACAATCCGGCTTCGGTGTGTGCAGCTTCCCGTCCTTGTAAAAGAAGATGTTGGCGCCGGTAGCCTCGGCCACCTGGCCGCGATAGTCGAGCATCAGCGAATCATCATAGCCCGCCGCTTCCGCTGCATGCTTGGAAAGGGTGCAGATCATGTACAGGCCCGCCGCCTTCGACTTGGTGGGCGCACATTCCGGCGACGGCCGTTTCCATTTGGAAATATTGAGCCGAAGCCCCTTCATCCGCGCTTCGGGCGTGAAATAGGACGGCCACTCCCACGCCGCCACCGCCACATGCACCTTGGTTTTCTGGGCAGCAACCCCCATCTGCTCGGGCCCGCGCCACGCCACCGGGCGCACATAGGCGTCGACCAGGTTGTTCGCCGCCAGCACATCCCTGGCGGCCTGATCAATTTCAGCCACCGAATAGGGAATTTCAAAGTCCAGGATCCTGGCCGATTCATGCAGGCGCTGGCTGTGCTCGGTCAGCTTGAAAATTTCGCCTCCATAGGCACGCTGCCCTTCGAATACACAACTGGCATAATGCAGCGCATGGGTCAGCACATGGATCTTGGCGTCACGCCAGTCCACCAGTTTGCCGTTAAACCAGATCTTGCCGTCACGGTCATCAAACGGAACGAGACTCATGGGTGCCCCCTATTAAATAAAACAGTATGTTTCGACTCACCAAATCCAGTGGTTCGAGGGTTGACTCCTCAGACAGATCGCCGGGGCAGAAACGAATATCGCATTGATCTTGTGACAAGTATCATTGTGGTGTAAATAAGTCAATATGGCTGACATAAAACCAAGCACCCCGTCCCTGTTTCTGCGCGAAGAGGAACTGCGCAAGGGGACCGAGTTACTATATTTCGCCTATCGGGATTTCATTGCAGAGCCCGATGATGCGTTGCGTAAATACGGGTTCGGGCGCGCCCACCACCGGGTGCTTCATTTCGTCGCGCGCCGGCCGGGCCTGTCCGTGGCGGACCTTCTGGATCTGCTGTCGATCACCAAGCAGAGCCTGTCGCGGGTCCTCGGGACTCTGGTGGGTCAGGGATATGTCCGACAGGAAAAGGGAACCCGGGATCGCCGCCAGCGACTCCTTTATCTGACGGAAAAGGGCAGCGCCCTTGAGGCCGAACTCGCAGCCATTCAGCGCCGACGCATGGCGCGTGCCTATCGCGAGGCCGGAGCGGACGCCGTGGCCGGATTTTGGCGGGTTCTGGCGGGACTCATTGACGAGTCCCGCCGTGAAGAGATCGAGCGTTTCGTCAACGAAGCGTGATGTCTATTTGCCGCCTTTTGTGCCGATTTTGATCTTCTTGGCAGCCCGCGCCGCTTCCGCGCGTTTTGGCAGCTCGATGGTGAGAACGCCCTTGTCGAAAGAGGCGGTCACCTTCTCTTCGTCGACGGTGTCGGGAAGCTGGAACGACCGCTGGAAACTGCCATAGCGACGCTCCGTGACCCGATAGTTGTCCTCGCTCTTTTCGTCTTCGAGCTTTTTCTCACCCTTGAGTGTCAAAACGCCGTCACGCAAGGTGACTTCCACATCATCCGGATCGAGCCCGGGCAGTTCGGCCGAGACGGTGATGGTCTTGTCGTCTTCCTTTATATCCACATTGGGACTGAGGAAGCCCATTCGTCCCTCGCGCGCCAACAGGCTCGGAAAAGCCGGGAAACGCCGGTCGAGAAAGTCTTCAAATAACCGATCCACACCGCGCCACGGCTCGGTAAGCCACGACACAGAGCCAGGAACAACATCCTTTGATGTTTTGGACTGCTTTGCCATGGTTCACTCCTCCTTGATTCTGCCAATCGTCCCTACGACGACGCCCTCATGCTGAGGACCACATCTACAGCAATAGAAATAGGGAGTCCTTGATCCGCATCAAGGGGTCTGACAATGGACCGCAAAGCCCGGATTTCCTTGGTAAAACGGCCTTCAGCCGTTCAGCTCCCGCCCGCGCCGAACCGCCGCATCCACCGCCCTGCGAAGCAGCGCGGCAAGCCCGTCTTCAGCCATCAGCACGTCGAGCGCTGCAGCAGTCGTCCCCCCGGGACTGGTCACATTGGCGCGCAGGATGGCCGGGTCTTCGTCGCTGGCGTCGAGCAAGGCACCTGCGCCAGTAACCGTATTGATCGCAAGCATGCGTGCCAGATCGGCAGGCAAACCCGCCGATTCACCGGCTGCGGCAAGACATTCAGCCAAATAAAAAACATAGGCCGGACCGCTGCCCGATACCGCGGTCACCGCATCCATCAGCGCTTCATCGTCGATCCAGGCAAAGGCTCCCACTGCGGACAACAGCGCACCCGCCATTTCGCGACCCCTGGCCCCGACTGCGGCATTGGCCACCGCCACCGTCATGCCTCGTCCGATGGCGGCAGGCGTATTGGGCATGGCACGAACCACCGGACATGCACCACCCAGCCGTTCTTCGAAATAGCCAATGCTCTTGCCAGCAGCGATTGACAAGACGAGTTCGGCCGATAGGGAGCGCTGTGCCAGCGCCGACAAGGCCTCGTCCATGACCTGGGGCTTGACCGCCAGAATAATCGCGGCCGGCGCGAGCGGATCGGGCAGGGAATCCACGTCCTCGACCAGGACAGATCGCGACAGGCCGGGAAACCTGTCCGCAACACGCTGAATTTCCGGTTCCACCAGCCAGAGCGCATCGCCAGACAACCCGCGGTCAAGCCATCCGGCCAACAATGCCCCGCCCATCCGGCCGCACCCGATCAGCAGCAGCGGTCGCTGTTTCGTGAATTCGTCAAATACGGACATCAGGCCAGTCGCCCGCCTGGAAAGGTCAGGCCTCACCCATGGTTTCAAGCATGGCCGATTCGACGGCCTCCTCGGGATCCTTGTCGGCCCACAGGACAAACTGAAAGACCGGATAGAACCGTTCGCACTCCTTGATGGCGGCGTAGGTCACGGCTTCGCACTGTCCCTCGAATCCCATCAGATGATCGGGCACAAGGAGTGCATGGCGAAACATCAGTGCTCCCTCTTCCGACCACAACTCGAAATGCCCCAGCCACAACCGCTCGTTGATCAACGCCAGCGTCTCGTGAATCTTGGGCCGCTTGTTGGCCGCGACGCGAACATCGAAGACCGCTGCGATTTGCAGCAATCCACTGTCCTCACGCCACAAATACCGAAGATGCAGTTCGTTCCAGGCACTCGGGACGACGGCTGTCAGTTCTTCGTCTCCATAGCGCTCATAGGTCCATTCACGCTGGGCGATCAGTTCCTCCACAAGATCGAGCGGCGAACTGTCCCCGTAACATTCTTCATCGAGGAATAAGGTGGTCATGTAGTCACTTTCCGTATTGCATCCACGCCTGGCCGCCGGGGCGCAAGATCTTGTGAGTTTTTACCACAACCCACAACATCTAGTTTCTCACGCCTCCAACCCGAAAACAAGGTCATTCTCCGCTCAGCTTTCGCCTCCGGATTTGGATCCGGCCGATCCCGCGTTTTTTGGTGTCGTCCTTTTTGGTGCCGCCTTGCGCGGTTTTGCGGCTGCCCGGGCCCGGCGTTTTGCAGGCGTCTCAAGCGCAGCGATTCGGGCCTCAAGCGCCTCGTTCTGTGCGCGCGCTTCAGCAGCCATGGCCTTGACCATTTCAAATTCTTCCCGGGTGACCAGGTCGAGGCCCGAAAGCACCCGGTCTATGCCCTGGCGCACCAGCCCCTCGATCTCCTGACGTACGCCATGAAGCGTGCCGGCTGCCCCCGTGGCAAGCTTGGCAAGGTCATCGAAAAACTTGTTGTCCGTCTGGACCATATCGTCGCGCCCTCCGGTGTCAGGCTGTGTCGAACCTTCGTGGTCCGTCTTCTTCGCGCACTATGAACCGATAGAACAGGAATTCCAAGCCCCTTCCCGTCTTCCGACCCGTGCTCGCGCCCCCTGCTTCTTGACAGACCGGAGCGATAAGGCTCAACTCGGCCCGACAGGAAAATCATGGATATGGGAAATCATCAATACGGGAGCCACCGTTGATCGACTCGCTCATCGCCGCCGTCCTTTCCTACCCCGACATTGATCCGGTGATCATTGCCTGGGGCCCCATAGCGATCCGGTGGTATTCCATGGCCTATATCCTGGGCCTGATCCTCGGCTGGGCCTACATGCGCTTGCTGATCCGGACACCGGATCCGGACACCCGCTCTCCAGTATGTCGTCCCGAGGACGTGGATGACTTCGTATTGTGGGCCATGGTCGCCGTGGTACTGGGCGGTCGGCTTGGATATGTGCTTTTTTACAACTTCGGCTTCTACGCCGAGAACCCGGCGGCGGCTTTCAGACTCTGGGATGGCGGCATGTCGTTTCATGGTGGGTTGGCGGGGGTTGCCATCGCTCTCGTCTGGTTTGCCCGGCGGCGCAACATCCCGCTGTTCCAGTTCACCGACCGCATCGCTTGCGTCGCCCCCATCGGCCTGTTCCTGGGGCGCGTCGCCAATTTCATCAATGGCGAGCTTTATGGCCGCGTGACCGATGCGCCATGGGGCATGGTGTTCCCGGGCGGTGGCCCTCTGCCCCGCCACCCCAGCCAGCTTTACGAGGCGTCACTTGAAGGCCTGGCGCTTCTCATCGTTCTGTCCCTGCTGTTCTTTCGGACCCGAATTCGTCAGCTTCCGGGCGTTCTGACCGGACTATTTCTGGTCGGATACGCTCTGGCCCGCACCGTGGTTGAGGTGTTTCGCGAACCGGACGCCCATATCGGCTTTGTGGTGGCCGGCCTGACCATGGGGCAGTTGCTGTCGATCCCGGTGGCGCTGTTCGGGCTTTATCTGGCAGTCCGCCCCGTCATATCTTCCCGATCCGCGCGCAGATGAGCGCCCTGAAGCCGCTGCTGATCGACCTGATCCGGCGTGATGGCCCGCTATCCATCGCTCACTACATGGCGCTTGCCCTGGCCCACCCGGACCATGGCTATTATATGAAGAAAGATCCGCTTGGCCGTGCGGGCGATTTTATCACTGCGCCCGAGGTCAGCCAGATGTTCGGGGAACTGATTGGCTTGTGGGCTGCTGACTTATGGCAGCGGGCCGGCTCACCCGCTCCGGTGCACTTGATAGAGCTTGGACCGGGACGCGGCACGCTGATGGCGGACGCCCTGCGCGCCATGGGGGTGGTTGCGGGG